>NZ_JACJDO010000019.1:0-71694 GCF_014163535.1 Pseudoalteromonas sp. SR45-4 | reverse complement strand
GCCAGCTATTGACGCGTAAATTCGCCTTGTTTTCACTGAAAACCTCTGGCTAGAGAAAATAAAATTAAATATAACGATGATTCAATATGTTAGTAAATCTCTTAACCAGAGTTCAGGTTAACTATAAATTAAGCATACGCTTTTTTAGCCTTTCTAAGTCAATCGCATTGGAGCGTACTGTGAGCTTAATATGGCTATATTCATATTCTTCTTTAATGACACTCATGGTCGAGCGAATTTCACCCACTATACCTTTGGCGGTGTAAGGAATAATAACCTCTTCTTCAATCATGTCGCTTTGTGCAGTATCAACAATGTACTTATGCAGTTTAGCTATATCAGCAGGGTTACGTGTTGATGTCATCATAGCATCAGGAAATTCAGCCATTAATGCTTGTTGTTGCGCATCGCTAAGTTGGTCTGATTTGTTCAGTACTAATAACTTTTTACTGCCTTGAACACCCACTTCTGCCAATACATTATGCACTACATCAAGTTGTGAGCGAAAAGACGCATCCGATGCATCAACTACATATAACAACAGCGACGCATCATGTGCTTCGGCTAAAGTTGAATGAAATGAAGCAACTAAATCATGCGGTAGTTTTTTAATAAAACCAACTGTATCTGATACTAATATGCGTGGTTGCGTTATTGGATACAAAGCACGAACTGTGGTGTCCAACGTGGCAAAAAGTTTGTTTTCGCCCTCTACATCACTGCCCGTAATTGCGCGCATCATCGACGATTTACCCGCATTGGTATAACCAATTAAAGCCACTGAAAATAGCTCTGAGCGCTGTTCTCGTCTGTCCATCATTACATCTTGAACATTTACCAGTTCACGCTTTAACTCAGCTAATTGGTCGCGTACTTTACGACGGTTAAGCTCAAGCGTTGTCTCCCCTGCGCCCTTACCCATTTGGCGTTCTTTATCGCCGGTAGACGTTTCACGCAGACGCGGCGCTACATAGTTAAGGCGAGCAATTTCAACCTGTAATTTTGCTGTTTTAGTACGCGCATGGCGGCTAAATATTTCAATAATTATGCCGGTGCGGTCAAATACTTCCACACCTAACTGGTTTTCCACATTACGTAGTTGAGAAGGCGTTAAATCGCAGTCAAACACGACAACATCGGCACAAGCAAAATCTAAACCGTCTGATGGAATTTCTGATGGCATGTCGGATAATGGATCGTCATCAAGAAAATTCTCACCCTCTTTCTCATCTGCAGCAGAACCTTTATTACCAGTAAGGTGCGCTATTTCAGCCAGTTTACCTGAACCCAGTACATTTACTTTTTGGGTAGAACTTTGCTTTTGTGATTGTGTACCAACTACTTTAAAGCCAAGAGTGGTAACTAGGCGTGCCAATTCTGCAAGCGACTCAGTTGCTTCATCGCCTTTAAAGTGAGGTGTACTAATAGAAATAAGTAATGCGTTAGGAAGTGATGCTTTTGCAGTTAGTTGCATAATTTTTTATGTTAATGCACCGCGAAGTGCAAACCTATTTTCATTCGAAAGTAGCCTGATCCTACGCTGTTATAGCTTGGCTTTATAGCGTTATAACTAACTTAAGCGGTTATTTAAATAAAACACCCCATAAATAGCTAAATTTATGGGGTGTTTTTAAGTACAGGCTCTCACAGCAATAAGCTGCAATTGCTTTAAACTATTTTAGTTAAACTACGCCTTGCTCTATCATTGCATCGGCAACACGGCGAAAACCAGCAATATTAGCGCCAAGTAACAGGTTAGTAGGTTGGCCAAATTCTGCCGCTGTTTCGTTAGCAATATTAAAAATGTTTTTCATTATGTGCTGTAATTTTGCATCCACTTCTTCAAAAGTCCAGCTTTGCATACTGGCATTTTGCGCCATTTCTAATTGGCTGGTTGCAACGCCGCCCGCATTAGCAGCTTTACCTGGGCCGTAAGCTATTTTGGCTTTAATAAAGCAGTCAATCGCGTCTTTGGTCGAAGGCATGTTTGCACCTTCACTCACCAAAATACAGCCATTGCTTAGTAGCGCTTTTGCATCGCCTTGAGTTAACTCATTTTGAGTGGCACACGGGAACGCAGCATCGGCTTTAAAACGCCACACTGCATGCCCATCTTCTGGGTAATCTGCGCGAGCAATATAAGTAGCTTCTGGGTAGCTTTCTTTATATTTGCTTAAACAGCCACGTTGCTGCTCTTTTAACTCTTTAATAAGCGTTAAGTCTATACCCGCGTCATGAAATAGTGTACCGCGAGAGTCACTACAGGTAATTGGTTTTGCATTTAATTGATACAGCTTTTCCATCGCATAAATAGCAACATTACCCGAGCCCGAAATTAAACAACGTTTTCCTGCTAGGCTATCATCGCGGTTTTGTAGCATGTAGTTTGCAAAGTACACTGCGCCGTAGCCAGTTGCTTCTTTACGAACTAACGAGCCACCCCACATTAGGCTTTTACCGGTTAACACACCATCGTAACGCCCTGTTAAACGCTTGTACTGGCCAAACAAATAACCAATTTCGCGTGCGCCAACACCAATATCCCCTGCAGGTACGTCGGTAGTTGGGCCAATGTGGCGGTATAACTCGTTCATAAATGATTGGCAAAAACGCATTATTTCACCGTCTGAGCGCCCTTTTGGATCAAAGTTAGCACCGCCTTTACCACCACCAATAGGTAGGCCGGTTAATGAGTTTTTAAACACTTGCTCAAAACCCAAAAACTTAATAATACTGGCATTAACACTCGGATGAAAACGCAAGCCCCCCTTATATGGGCCCAAGGTAGAGCTAAATTCAATGCGATAGCCTTTATTTACTTGAATATTACCTTCGTCGTCAACCCAAGGTACACGAAACATTAGTTGACGCTCTGGCTCTACCATTCTTTCTATAATGGCTTCTTTTTGATAATTTGTAGTTTTTGCAAAAAGAGGTTCTAAAGATTCTAGTACTTCTTCAACAGCTTGATAAAACTCACTTTGCGCGGGGCTAGTTTGCTTTAATTGAGCTATCGTACTATGTATATAATTCATAATTATTCTTCCGTGTAAGCTATTTTTAAAATTTGAGAATTCGGGTAAGTATGATTGAGTTTGTTTTTTGAATATAAATCTATTTTAAAATCATAATTTTCATACACCTTACCATTAGAAAGAGTGGTGTTGCACGTCATTCAAGTTGAATTATTTTACTGTTGTGTAAAAATAAAACAGCGACCAGCCGAATTTTTATTCACTTTAACGATATAAAAATACAGTGCACGGTTACTAAAACCAAACATACAGCTAACAAAGGAGGTAATTACTTGATATTTAAATGATCTCATTCAATTGCTAGTTTATTCAGCGGTATTGAACAATTTTAAAGTAGGCGTGTAACAAGTTGAAATATATTTAACTTAAAAACAACAAAACGCTAAAACAAGGGCTGTTTTAGCGTTTTGAAAGAGTAATGGCTTTACCTTGCTTACTCAGCAGTGCTTTGTGGACGAACCTGCTGTTGTACACCCGTTAAAAATAAACGAAGTACCTGGTTGTTACATACGCGGTAGTGCTTGTTATCTACTTTACGAGAAAACGCGCTTAGCTCATGCTTACTCAAATTAAAGTCAACGAGTGCCAGCGTCGCAATCACATCTTCCGCTTTCATATTTAAAGCAATACGCAGCTTCATAAAAATAATATTGTTATTTAACTTGCTCTCAGGAGCAGGTTGATCGCCTTCGCGCTTACCACGTTGCGTATTAATAAAACCATTTAAAAAAGTTGCAAACTCTGTATCACTTATTTCAGTGTAAGCCTCTTCGCCTTCTTTAGTTAACCAAGCAATTACTTGCTCTGTAGTAACCGTATGCTCAGCTGCAGCAAAAACATTTACCATAGCGGTGTCGGTTAAATTAAAAGTGTAGCGAATGCGGCGTAAAATATCGTTATTTGTCAAAGTAAATCCCAGAGTAGTAAATGCTAACCCAATGGTTAGTTATTGTTAGCTTGTAAATAAGCGCCCTAGTTTAACAGACTTGCCAATACTGCCCTATTAGTTTTTATTTAGCAGCGCACACGCTACCAATGCCTCTAATTACCCAGCACTTTTGCAGGGTCAACTCTTGTTGCTTGCCACGCCGGATAAATAGTAGCTAACGCCGCTAAAATAAAAGTAACAACAACTGTTACCACAATATCTTGCCACACTAACTTACTGGGTAAAAACTCTATAAAATAAACTCCTTGAAGTGGGTTTGCGCCAAAGAGTTGGCTGAGCCAAGTAAATAATTCGCTAATATTTATTGCCAGTACCACACCAATTAAGCTGCCTAATACCACACCTACAAAAGCTTGCGTTAAACCCTGCATTACAAAGGTAGCTAAAATGGTACTGTCTTTTGCGCCCATGGTTTTTAAAATAGCAATATTGCCTTGTTTTTCGCGTACTTCCATTACCAATGAGGACACAATATTAAAACTTGCCACAGCTATAATTAAAAACACCACAATATAAACTATGGTACGCACCATTTGTATATCTTGGTATAAGCTGCCTTGCGTTCTAAACCAACTAGAAATGTATACATAGTCGTCTATGGTTTGCCCTACCCGTAGCGCAATTTGATGCGCAGTAAATACGTCATCAACGCTTAGGCGAAGCCCGGTTACTTGGCTTTCATCGTAACCTAATGTTTGCTGCGCTTTATTAAGGTGGATAAATGCAGCTGTGCTGTCTATTGGCCCACCCATTTCAACAATACCTGCAAGTAACAGTGTTACTCGCTTAGGGGCTAATAATGACTGCCCTTGCTGAGCTATTTGAGGAATAAGTAAGGTAATACTATCGCCCACGCTGGCATCGAGCTGGTTAACTATTTGCTTGCCTAAAATAACTTCATCAATGCCAAGCTGGCTCACCAATTTGCCTTTGGTAAATTGATTAATAGCCGACACGCTCCCCTCCAATGAAGGCTCAACCCCGCGTATTTCTACTGCTTTTAATTGGCTTTTAAATTGCGCCATGCCGTTAACTGCAATAAATGGCGCGGCGCCGGTTACATGATCTTGCTGTTGAAGCTGCTCAACTTTTTGTGGCCAATTAGCAATTGGCCTATTAGGCGCTACATATTCAACCTGCGGCACTACGCTTAATAAGCGATGCACTAATTGCTGCTCAAAGCCATTAATTACCGACAGCGCAACTATTAAAACCGCAACGCCCAATAAAATACCCACAGTAGATGCTTTAGCTATAAAGCTTACAAAGCCATTTTTTTCATCTTTATGACCAGAATACGCTCTAAAGCGTTTACTTATAAACGCACTAAGCAACATGTTGCGACTCTTTAATAGTAAGTTTTCCATCATCTAAATAGGCTATTTTACCGAGTTTGTCGGCCAGCTCTAAGTCGTGTGTTACCACCACAAAGCTGGTATTTAAACTTTTATTAAGCTCATTTATTAAGTCGTATATTTTAATCGCGTTTTGTTTATCTAAATTACCGGTTGGCTCATCGGCAAGCACTAATGCCGGTTTAGTAACGAGCGCGCGCGCAATTGCCACTCGTTGGCGCTCACCACCAGACAGTGCCGACGGCTTATGAGAGCTACGATGTGCTAGGCCCACTTTTTCAAGCATTTCTAATGCAGCTACTTTCGCAGCTTTAGCACTTAGTCCTTTAATTAAAAGCGGCATAGCTACATTTTCTACCGCGCTAAATTCCATCAGTAAATGATGAAATTGATAAATAAAGCCTAAGTTTTTATTTCTAAATGCCGCTTGCTCTGTACGGGAGAGCTTAGCCACTTCTTGATTTTTAATTTTAGCACTGCCAGATGTTGCAGTATCGAGCGTACCGAGTATATGCAATAAGGTACTTTTACCCGAACCAGAGCTGCCCACAATAGCCAGCATTTCACCTTGTTGCAGGGCTAAATCAACCCCTTTTAATACTGCAACTTGGTTACTACCATCTTGATAAACTTTATTTAAATTTTCACAACTAATAACTAAATCATTCATAACGCAATACCTCGGCTGGTTTTACTTTTGCGGCTTTGCGCGCTGGGTAAACAGTGGCTAAAAAGCTCATAGCAATACTCGAACAAGCGATAACAAATAGGCTTGGCACATCAAATTTTACCGGCAACTCTATACCTGCCATCAAATTTAACCCTACTAATGCTAATAACTCATTAATATATAAACTAAGTAATACACCTAAAAATGCCCCTACTGCGGTGCCAATCACGCCATTATAAAGTCCTTGCACCATAAACACTTTTTGTACTTGCGATGGTGTTAAACCCAAGGTTTGTAAAATAGCGACTTCGCCTTGTTTTTCACTTACCATCATCGTTAGCGCAGAGACAATATTAAATACCGCAACCAGTACAATAAGCCCTAATAACATCGACATAATCCGTTTTTCCATTGCTACAGCAGCAAATAATGTGCCTTGGCTGCTACGCCAATCTGTATAGGTATGATCTTTTAATATTAGTTTGCTGGCCTGTATAAATTCATCCAATGCAAAGGGTTCATACAAAGAAATACTTAAATTAGGTGCAGTGTTTTGATCCAACTTTAATACGCGTTGCAACGACGCACCACTGGTAAAAGCCAGCCCCATGTCAATTTCAGAGCCGGTTTCGTAAATGGCTGCTATTTTAAACAAGCGTTGGCTAGGCATACGCCCAAGCGGTGTATAGGTAGAAGCATTTGGCATAATAACCCGCAGCTTATCTCCCAAACCAACACCTAATTTACGGCTCAGGTAGCGACTAATGGCAATGCTATAGTTTTTATTAAGTACTGTTTGCCAATTTCCTTGTACTATTTTATCGGTAATTTTATAGAGCGAGCCGTCATCGCCATATAAGCCTTGCAGCAACACACCGTGTAAATCTTTATTGGTTTGTAATATAGCTTCACCATGCTGATAAAGGCTTACAGTACTTACATAAGGAGATTGTTCAAGATCTGCTTTTAAACTACTCATTTGCGCTGCAGTACGCTTATTAGCTTGCACTTCAACATGCGGAATAAGCCCAAGCATATTGGTTTTTAAGCTGCTTTCAAAGCCATTCATTACTGAACTGACAGTAAATAATGCCATTAAGCCAATCGCAATACCGGCAATAGAAAAAAACGAGATAAATGAAATAAACGCATTCCCTTTTGAGGAGCGACTATATCTAAGCCCAATAAACAAACTAACCGGTTGAAACATATTGTTTTTAAACACTTATCCTAAAAATAGTAACTTATAATAACACGAATAATCCGTACTTGGGTATGCCACTAAATGTAATAAATATTTAAAAATCTGATACTTGGCTAGAATAAAAATTAAATGATTAACCCGCTATTAAGCTTTTAGTCCTGCGACTAAATAATCAAGTAGCACCCTTACATTAGTTGCCACAAACTGTCGAGGCGGATACACACCCCATACCCCTTCTTGCAGCGGCTGATAGGATGTTAAAATAGGCACTAACTGCCCTGTTTTTAACTCGTTTTCAATGTAGTAATTAGGGAGCTGAATAATCCCTAAACCTTTTTTAGCGCCATCTACCAACGCCCAGCCACTATTACATTGCAGTCGCCCAGCTATTTTAATATGCTTTTCGCGCCCTCCTTCGTTTACCCGCCAATAGCGACTATTCCCCACTAAACATTGATGATTTATTAGCTCACCTAATGTGTGTGGCTCGCCAAATCGGGTTAAATAATCAGGGGCACAACACATAATAAAACGCCGTGCACTTAAGCGCCGTGCTTTTAAGCTCGAGTCTTTTAAATGCCCCAGTCTAATAGCTAGATCAAAACCACCTTCTAATAAGTTTTCTTGCTCATTACTGAGCGTAGCAACGACTTCTACATCGGGGTGGTCGTGCATAAAATTATGCACTATTGGCATAATAAAGCTCTCGCCATACATTACCGGGGCTGTTAGATTAATTTTACCTTTTGGCGTACTTTGCTGTTGCGCTAAACTTTGCGTGGCATCATCCATTGCATGTTGTAAATGCTTTATTTGGTGTAAAAACACCTCACCTTCTTTGGTCAAAACCACTTTACGCGTTGTGCGCGTTAGCAACTGTGTATTTAAGCGTTGTTCAAGCGCACTAACATGGCGGCTAATATGCGCAACCGACAGCCCAATTGCTTTGCCTGCAGCGGTAAAACTACCTTCTTCACCTACCGCAATAAATTCGTCTATTCCATCCCATCGTGCCATTGTTACAGTTCTGAAAAAGTGTTTTAATAAAATTGAGATTATCATTATTTGAGAAACAAATACAATAGCTACATCACCCAAGAAAATTGGGTCTACAATTATTATCTACCCACTACAAAGGATAAGCACATGTCAGAATTTATTAAATCAAAAGCAGCTATTGCTTGGGGTCCTAATCAACCACTTAGTGTTGAAGAAGTTGATGTGATGATGCCTAAAAAAGGCGAAGTAATGGTAAAAATTACCGCTACTGGTGTATGTCATACCGATGCATTTACATTATCGGGTGAAGATCCTGAAGGTATATTCCCTGCAATTTTAGGCCACGAAGGCGCTGGTGTTGTATATGCAATCGGCGAAGGCGTAACCAGCGTAGAAATTGGCGATCATGTTATTCCTTTATACACCGCAGAATGTGGTGAATGTAAAATGTGTACCTCGGGCAAAACTAACCTGTGTTCTGCTGTGCGCGAAACCCAAGGTAAAGGCTTAATGCCAGACGGTACAACACGTTTTTATAAGGACGGTCAGCCAATTTACCACTACATGGGTTGCTCAACTTTCTCTGAGTACACAGTACTGCCAGAAATCTCTTTAGCTAAAGTAAACAAAGAAGCGTCTTTAGAAGAAATATGCTTACTAGGCTGTGGCGTAACAACAGGTATGGGCGCAGTAACAAACACAGCTAAAGTAAAAGCGGGCGACACTGTAGCTATTTTCGGTTTAGGTGGCATAGGTTTATCAGCTATTATTGGCGCAAAAATGGCCGGTGCGAGTCGTATTATCGGTATCGATATAAACAACTCTAAATACGAGTTAGCAACCAAGCTTGGCGCAACCGATTTAATTAATCCAAAAGACTTCGACAAGCCAATTCAAGACGTAATTGTTGAAATGACCGATGGCGGCGTTGACTACTCGTTTGAATGTATTGGTAATGTTGATGTTATGCGCTCAGCACTTGAGTGTTGTCATAAAGGTTGGGGTGAGTCGGTAATTATTGGTGTAGCAGGCGCTGGCCAAGAAATTGCTACTCGTCCATTCCAATTAGTTACTGGGCGTGTATGGCGTGGTAGCGCATTTGGTGGTGTTAAAGGCCGCTCACAACTACCTGAAATTGTAGAACGTTACATGGCTGGCGAGTTTGCACTAAATGACTTTATTACCCACACAATGGGCCTTGAAGACATTAATGATGCATTTGATTTAATGCACGAAGGCAAAAGCATTCGTACCGTTATTCATTACTAAGCAATAAACAAATCGCTTGTATTCACGGTGTGGATATAAGCGGCTTTTGAGGATTATCATGTTAGAAAATATCTCAAGTGTAAAAGTATCCGGTGGCTGGCATAAACAATATACGCACAGCGCTGTAAGCACTCATTGTACTATGCGTTTTGCCGTTTTTTTGCCGCCCGGCGCTAGTGAAAGTAATAAAGTACCGGTACTTTATTGGCTTTCAGGTTTAACCTGCACCGACGAAAACTTTATGCAAAAAGCAGGCGCATTCAAAAAAGCAGCTGAGCTAGGTATTGCTATTGTGGCACCCGACACTAGCCCTCGTGGGGATAATGTTCCTAACGAAGACAGCTACGATTTTGCTCAAGGCGCTGGGTTTTATGTTAACGCGACACAAGCCCCTTACAACACTCACTTTAATATGTACGACTACGTAGTGAATGAATTACCCGCGCTTATAGAGCAGCACTTTCCAGTGACTAGCACAAAAGCAATTAGTGGTCATTCAATGGGCGGCCACGGTGCGTTGATGATCGCCCTTAAAAACCCACAGGATTATGTTAGTGCCTCGGCGTTTAGCCCTATAGTAAACCCTATTAATTGCCCATGGGGCGTTAAAGCGTTTACGGGTTATTTAGGAGCCGATAAAACAACATGGGCACAATACGACAGCTGCAAATTAATGGCTAAAGCTGAGCAAAGTAACTACTTGCCAATGTTAGTGAGCCAAGGCGATGCCGATAACTTTTTAGACGAGCAATTAAAACCACAAAATTTAGTGGCTGTTGCAAAACAAAAAGACTACCCACTGACCCTAGAAATGCAAACCGGGTACGATCATAGTTACTTTTTTATCAGTAGCTTTATTGATCAGCACTTGGTATTTCATCATCAGTATTTGTCTGCATAACAATATTATTGTTTGTAGTAATAATGTGTAGAGAACCCTCTACACATTATTTTAAACTATTAAAAAAACGTCCTTACTTGCATCAGTATTCACTCGCCTTTTATTACCCTGCTTGCTGTGGCTCTACCCATAAGCTTATTTAGAGCATGCTGACCTTGTAAAATAAAATCAAATTTTAAATTTTAAATTGTAACGGTGTTAAACAAAGCACATTACTCATGCACTTCCTTTTCTATAAACTCCTTAACAAAACCAATTAATTGCAGTAAATATATAATCAAAAAAGGGAATGCACCTACAATCGCAACGCTGTGATTTAAAGGCTCGTTATTTTCAACTAATAATACGCAAGCATACAATCCCAACGCAAACGACCAGGCGTATAAACTCCAAGTATATGTTTTATTTGCACCGCTTAATTGGCGTATAACCAAAACGACAGAATCATCAGAGGTTGCTAACGCACAGTAGTAACACGGTTTTTTCAAGTTTAGTGACTGTATTTATTGTTTTTTAAAAGGCAAGTGATGTACATAATTACCTTTAATATAAGTAAAAGAATATGGATATTCAAAAGCGATATCAAACTAACTACTTGGTAAAATAGTAAAATAGTAGTGTAACTATTACCAAGCCAGGCAAAATAAAAATAAAGGCAAACCTAAATTACTGAATTTAAAATATTAAATAAATGGCTTACAGATTGCTAGCTAGTTATTAAGATTAACTAAAAAGGCAAGATCATGGAAATTGATTTACAGTGGCACGAAATCGTTGATAATCTGATTCACTTAGGCATAGCTTATTTACTCGCTTTGCCAATGGCCTACGACAGAGAGCGCAGCCAAGATGGTGCGGGGCTGCGTACCTTTCCGTTAGTAGCGGTTGCATCATGTGGTTATGCGTTAATTGCGTTGTCTGTACTTGACTCCTCTGAAGCACAATCAAAAATGTTGCAGGGGATCATTACCGGTATCGGCTTTATTGGCGGTGGCGCAATTTTAAAAAATAACCAGTCCACCTCAGGTACTGCCACCGCGGCGAGCATTTGGAATATGGGTTTAATTGGTATTGCTGTGGCCTACAGTCGCTACGAAATAGCTATTTTACTGGCCATTATTAACTTTATAACATTACGCTATATTAAAAAGTTTAAGTAACCTCTTAATTTTATATCTTAGTGAAAACAAAAAAGGCGCTATAAAAGCGCCTTACCAAACAAGAATGTGTGCTTAAAACATGTCTTGATAGGGATTTTTTGTATTAAAAGCAATCGCTTTTTCAAAGCCAGGAAGGTGTATGCTTTGCTCATCTATAACAATGTCATTGTCGTCAATTAAGCCATCACCAAAACGATAAATTAGTTGGTATTGGCCTAAATCAGCTTGTGATTGATAGCTTTGTTGCGCTGCTTTTACAGCCACATTCTTATTAGCATAATCATTCATAACGCTTTTTCCATGGCGCTTGGCAAGCATTTGCAGTGTTATTTTTGCAGACAATACTGTAGCGGTAGCATTGTTACCACCAAAGCCTTTTGAGTTAATAAATGCAATATCCATATCACCGCAATCATAGTGGCTGTTTCTAATATCTAGATGATCAGCGTAAACATCGTCGGCTATTTTATCTATAGTCGTAATACCAGGCATAATATTGTGGCTAAATACACCTAATGCTATAGCTAACTGATCGCCACTTGCAGGAGCAATAGTATGGCCAACATATGCTTTTGGCGCAGTTACTTTCCAGTTATCAATAGCAAAGGTTTGTGCCACTTTATGATAAATTAATGACTCGGTTACGCGGTTTAACGGCGTACTTGAACCATGGGCTAATATAAAGCTGCGCTGTTGCAGGGCTTCTTTACCTAATAAGCTACTTGCCAGTGCCGCCGATTTTGCCATAGTAATGTAGTTACCCGGCCCTGGTGAAGTAATTGACTTTTTAATCCCGTCGGCATTTACAAATACATCTGGCACACACCCCATAATGTCAGCGCCTAACTCTAGTGCTAGAGCATCATCCATTAAAATAGCCACTTGCGCGCCTTCACCTAGCGTAAAGCCACAGTTTTCGCCAAACGGGCGGCTACTTTTACGATAGTCGGGCTCATCTGTATTACTTAAGTTATCTAAACGGCGCAAACCTTCAACGTTTGCCAGTGCGCTCATGTTACCAAAGCCTTCTATAACCTCTGGCGTAATAGCACATTCAACACTGGCTACCACAGCAACGCGGGTGCGCCCTGCTTGTATATCGTTAACCGCTGCGCGTAAGTTATATAAAAACGTAGCACATGCGCCCGAAGTTGAAAACGTAGTACCTACGTTGCCCGTTACATACGCATTAATAAAGTCGGTCGACATAGTATTTAAACCCAGCGCTAATTGCTTAGTGCTTACGCGGTCGCCTTGCTGGCGAGCTTTAACTAAGCCACCTAAACCTGTGTCATCCATTTGGCCAATAACAGACGCCGAATAAGTACCAATTTTGTCTGGCTCTACGCTATTCATTATATGTTGCCAATCAAGCCCGGTTGATTTTATTGCATCGGTAGCAGCAAAAATAGTTGCTTGCAAACCACGTGGCTGATAGCGGCTGTTATACATTACAGACGGATCAAACCCTGTAGGAAACTGCCCTGCCGATTTAATCGGGTTGTCGCGAGTTGAAGCGTGTTTAACATCTATATCTGCGGCAATAGTAACTTTAACTTTTTTACCTTCGAGTTGCTCTACCTGCCAACTTGCAGGTACCGGTTGTGGTAAATCGCGAGCACGGGTTTCAAACACAATCGCATTCTCATCCGAGTTGCTTAGCGTCATTTTTTGCTGCCATGGGGTAGCGTCTGGATCAAAATGTTCGTTTTCGATTTTACGAATAAGCGTACCGGCAATTATTTGTTCACCAAAACGTGCTTCTATGTCGCTTTGCTCAACATTGTTACCTTGAGTGTCTTGTAGTTGATTATCAACAACACTAACTAAATTCATCAAGGTGGCGAGGCCTAAAAACGTTTCTTGACGATCTTGTGCACTTAAACTGTCTAACACAATACGGCGGTAACCTTGGTGAAAAGAAGTACGGCCAGCGGCATTAATGCCTCCCATGCCTACAATTACGGGTAATGCGGTCATAATTTACCTTTAAAAAACGTGTTATAAGAATATGACACTAGTTTAAATGGATTGCGCACCACACTTTGTGCTTTAATAGCCAAATATTAAGCATAAAAGGCCAACCCTAACTGGTCGGAGCATCTATATGACTGATAAACAGAGTAACCCCCCATTAAATATAGCTATTGCTGTTTACCAACACTTATTAATAACGAGTTTAACCCTCCCTATAGAGATGCTGAGAGCGGGCGAAGCCTTTGCAAAAGGCCATATTAATAAAAAAAATTTTAGGCCACTCGCTATTCATTTAGTTGCTAAAAACCTTGAACCAATAAGCAATCGTACCGGCTTAGCAATCCTTCCCGATTGCGCCACCAGCAATACCCCAAATTGCGATTTAGTAATAGTGCCCGGTATTTGGCGAAACCCGCGCCCAGTTGTACGCACTAATCAAAATATAGTTACTTGGCTGGGGCAAAGTTTTACTAATGGCAGCCATATTATAGGTGTAGGCACTGGCAACTGTTTACTAGCAGAGGCCGGGTTACTTGACGGGCACCCAGCAACCACCCATTGGCATTACGCTAAACAATTTAGTCACGACTACCCCAAAGTACTGTTAAAGCCTGACTTTTTTATTACTCAATCCGAGCGACTCTATACCGTAGCCAGCCTAAACGCCCTAGCCGATGTAATAGTGCATATTATTAGGCAGTATTATGGCAAAGCTGCCGCGCAGCATGTTGAGCGCAATTTTTCCCACGAAATACGCAAACCCTACGAAGATCAGCGCTATCTTGAAGGTGCGGTTGATCGCCATCCCGATGAGTTAATTGCCCAAATTCAATTTTGGTTAAAAACCAACTTAGCAACAGAGCTTAATTTACAGGATGTAGCCGCACAGTTTAATTTAAGCTATCGCTCTTTTACGCGGCGCTTTAAAGCAGCTACCAACCAAAGCCCTATTGAGTATTGGCAACAGTTACGAGTAGAAGGTGCTAAAGAGTTGCTCGCTTCGTCAAATTTATCAATTCAGGAAGTAGCGTTAGAAGTAGGCTATAACGATCAAGGTCATTTAACGCGAATATTTAGAAAAATACTGAACCAAACACCCAGAGAGTATCGTAAAGTAGTGAGAAAAAAATTGTTTGGCTAATACTTTAAAAACAAGCTAGGCTACTGTATTAATATTAACCATTAACTAAAACACAAGGAAGTTGGAAATATGCATGTAAATTTTAGTGAAAATTTACTATTAGATATTGAAGCAGAGACTGATCTCAATATTAGACTAACTCGCTTGCTTGCACTTATTCGTAAACACCTTGATATGGACGTTGCTTTTATTTCTGAGTTTAAGGACTCTAAACGTATATTTAAATTAGTAGATACCAAACGCCCTAACGAGATTGTAAAAGTAGGTAATTTTGATCCCATAAACGAAACCTACTGTAATAAATTAGCCAATAATGAACTAGATAATATAATACCTGACACCAGTAAAAATAGTATAACCCGCGATATGCCGGTTACTAAAAAGCTTAATATTGGCGCTTATATTGGGGTGCCAATTACCTTATATAACGGCGATATTTATGGCACATTTTGCTGCTATAACGAGCAAGAGGACGACACATTAAACAAGCGTGATCTGGCGTTTTTAAATTTAATTTCAGATCTGGCTTCACAGCTTATTGATACACAAATACAAGACAATGAAGCAAAACAAATTATTAAATCTAACGTACTTAATATTATAAACACAAACAAGATTGAAATTTACTACCAGCCTATATATAGCTTAAACACAAATAAAGTTTCGGGTTACGAATCCTTGTCTCGCTTTTTTGTTGAGCCCTATAGAACACCTAACATTTGGTTTGATGAAGCAGCACAGTTTGGTTTAGGTGAAGCCCTAGAAATGTTGGCAATAAACAATGTTTTAGGCAATATGAGTCATTTCAATAAAGAGGTGTATGTGTCAATTAACACCTCTCCAGAGCATATACTAAGTGGTGCCGTTGCCAATGCATTAGCTGCTATTTCTGATTGCAGCAATATAGTATTGGAGGTAACCGAACACTCTCCTATTGCCAACTACAATGAAATGTTAACGGCACTCGCGCCACTGCGTAAAAAAGGCATACGCCTAGCTATAGACGATGTTGGTGCAGGGTATTCTTCTTTTCAGCATATTTTGGAGCTACAAGCAGATATTATTAAGCTTGATATTAGCCTTACCCGAAACATTAATAGCGACCGTCGAAAATATTTATTAGCTAAAGCATTATGCGGATTTGCTAAAGACATTGGTTGTAATATTATTGCCGAAGGCATAGAAACACTAGAAGAAATAAACACCCTCCGCAAACTAAATGTCGATAAGGTTCAGGGCTATTATTTAGGCCGCCCACAAGCACTTTGCGATGCTTTAGTGCATCAAAAATTAGTATTAAGTTAGTTATAAACTTAATTATAAAAACGCCACTTTATAAGTGGCGCTCTGTTTTATTTTCGCTCTTGCGATAATAGCGCTTTGAATAAATTTTAACTTTAGTGTGCACACCTTTACTTAAGCTTTTAAACTTAGCTTCAAGCACATCAACACCGTATAAAATACCGACCACCAGCACAGAGAGCTTAATAGCTGCGCCCAAGTTTTCGGTGGCTATCATTACACCAATAGACGCTAACACCCAAATAGTTGCTGCCGATGTTACTCCTACCACAGCGCCGTCTTTAGCTAGCATTACGCCTGCGCCCAAAAAGCCAATACCAGTAATTATTTGCCCCACTACGCGAGAGTGGTCAATTACATCGCCTTGTAAATTAAACGCGGTCGATAAAAATAAATAGGTACCTAAAGTAATTAACGCAGAAGTACGAATACCCACAGGTTTGCCACGTAATTGGCGCTCAATACCAATAATAGCGCCACAAAATGCCGCCGTACCAATTGCAGCCCATGAGTACGGAGCTACATCAAATAAATCAGGTAAAAACACGTAATTTCCTCGTTATTCATATATGAATAATTTAATTTTATATTAACAATTTTTTGATTTAGCAATAGCCACTGCTGTTCTTAAGCGTTGGCTACCAAACGCCGACATTTTACTAAAGTCGCTGCGGGCAATAGGCACATATTGGCAATCTATAGCCAATTGACTATCACTTCCTGGCTCACAAAACGGATCATGAACATACACACAGTGCTCATCTAAATGCGTAACACACACCCAATGCGGTGATTTTTTACCATCAAACCGATAAGTACTGATTAAGAGCAACACGCTAAAATTTTGCTTCAGCCAACGCTCAATGTCTTCAAGCTCAACATCTTTATTACTAAGCGGTATTTTGGCAGCGGTTATGCCATTTACAAACTGCTGATGCACCGTTGCTAATACTACTTTTTTATTTTCACTGCGCACGCCATCTAAAAACAACGGCTCTAGGGTATTAACAATTACCTCGCTGTTAAAACCACGTTTATGTGCCGCCAGTGCTAAACCAAACGGATGGCAGCCGCCATGCCCAGAGGTCATAAAAATAGTAGTGCCTTCTCGCCATAATGACAACTCATGCGATTGAGTCAGTTCAGTGCTAGCATCTAAGCTCCCCATAGCCATTAACAACGCCGCAGGACCACAGGTAAACTCAGTAGTTTGCTGATACCACGGAGTTAACCGTGCTAACTTAAGCTCACTGGTTTTACGAATGTTTTTTTGCATGCGTAGCGCATCGCTGTGATCGTCGTAATAATCGCTATATTGACCAAACACCCGATAACCTAAGCTTTTATACAAACCAATTGCGCTGTCGTTATTTACAGCCACTTCTAAACGCAGATAAATTCGCCCACGCTCTGCGGTGGCTTTTTCAAGTGTAATAAGTAGCATTTTTGCAATGCCTTTGCCTTGCATGGTAGGTAATACAGCAAGCGAATAAAGACGCGCTAAGCGAGTGCCTTTATGGCACCAAATTAGCCCATAACCGCATAACGCATTATTTTGCTCGGCAACTAATAAAATACCGTGCTTAGCACTTAGCCAGCGCTTTAAACTGCGCGGGCTAAGCTTGTCGTTACTAAAGCAAGCATTTTCAAGTGCTGTAAGCGCGGTTAAATCACTGATAAGCGCTTGGCGAATAACCACTTGCTCAGTCTGTTCATTAACCACACTCTCAACCATGGCTTTTGCCATTAACCACGCCCCCTCGCTTCAAGGCGTTGTTTAAACTCATCCATAATGATCATATAAAGCTCATCGCCTAAATAGCTGTCTTCTACTTTATGATCAATACTTGGGTTATCGTTTACTTCAAGTACATAAGCACGCCCTTGATGTTCTTTTACATCAACGCCATATAAACCCTTACCCACTGTTTTACAAGCTTTTAATGCTGCATCTAATACCGCTTTTGGTAATTCAAAAGTAGGCAATGTTTCAAAGCCACCCGAAAAAAACCGCTTTGCATCGTGGTTATAAATTTGCCAATGGTTACGCGCCATTAAGTAACGACACGCGTAAATTGCACGGCCATTTAGTACCCCTACTCGCCAATCGTATTCGGTGTACATGTATTCTTGTGCAAGCACTAAAGCACTAAATTCAAATAGCTCAGTTAACTTAGCTTCCAGCTCAGCACGGTTCGTTACTTTATATACCCCTTTTGAAAACGAGCCTTCTGGCATTTTCAATACTAACGGGTAGGTAAACGCCGCTTCTAACTGCTCAAGAGTCTCGCTTGACTGATCAGCCACAACCACTGTTTTTAAACTAGGTACTTTTTGATAGTTAAACGCATCGTGTAAATACACTTTATTACAACAACGTAAAATAGACTCCGCATCGTCAATAACCACTAAACCTAAGCTTTGTGCCTTGCTAGCAAGGCGATATGTTGGGTGGTCAATTGCTGTAGTTTGACGAATAAATAACGCATCAAACTGGGCTATATTGTCTATTTCGTCAAAGCTTAATGCTTGGGCATTAATACCATGTTTAGCCGCTGCTTTAATAAACTTTGCTATTGCGTCTTTATCGCTCGGTGGCACCTTTTCATTGTGATCAACAAGTATTGCCATATCCCAGCGAAAACGACGTCGCTCCGCAGTAATACGCCATTGCGTTTGGGTAAAGTTATTCAACTTAGCTACAAAATCGCTGTACTGTTGCTCATCTAATGACGATAACGACCCTTGTTGTAATAAGCCTTGGTTATCAACAAATAAAATAGGCGCCGGGTATTGTTTAAATACCGATTTAGCCGCTTTTGTTTGCTCATCGTTAGTGGCATTACCAAAGTATAGAGCGCCATCTATTTGGCCAACATTGTGCATAGGTGCTTGGCCGCTACGTAACGCATTTATTGTTTTTACACTTGGTAATACTTGGTGCTTACGCGCTTCAGCGAGTAGCGAGCAATAGTAACCTTTGCTCAAGTATTGGCTTGAATCACATAAGTTAATAATGCGAGTTTTAGGTTCATCACGTTTTGGATAGTCACGTAGGTAAGTATTAAACGTAATAACATTTTCGAATGATTGAGCAAGAGTTTGCTCGTTGTTATCAACCACAATTAAGGTTTTAAACACGACTTTTCCTAGTTAAGTCTAATTATAAAAGCATGCTTAATTTTTTATAATTAAGCATTAAAAATAGAAACACCCATCGTACTAAGTGGTGCATTGCGCGTGTCACTTAATAAGATGGGTGCTTTAGTTTAGGTAATCCTAAACCACATCTGCTTTATAAGGCCTTTTTGATAAACTAACAAACGAGATATTTTTAGCGTGAAGATGAAAATTATTGATGTAGGTCGAATAAGTGGCGAAGCCACGCCATCCGACACATAATTTATGGGAACGATTAGTGTTTATAACCTTGCCTTGGCTCTGCCTGATGGCGGAATATTATTGTGATGCGGCTTGATTGTCGGATGGCGCTTCGCTTATCCGACCTACGTTTAAATATTCCATATGTAAGAAATTACACAATAAAACATTGCTGTAGGTCGGATAAATGGCAAAGCCATGCCATCCGACACATAATTTATGGGAACGGTAAGTGTTTATAACCTTGGCTTGGCTCTGCCTGATGGTGGGATATTATTGTGATGCTGCTTTATTGTCTGATGGCGCTTCGCTTATCCGACCTACGTTTAAATATTCCATATGCATCAAGTTACACAATAAAACATTGCTGTAGGTCGGATAAATGGCGAAGCCATGCCATCTGACACATAATTTATGGTTTTTCACCATACCAATTATTCGTGTAAACACCCTGCTTAACTGCTCTGTGAAAACTTGAATAAGGCCAATCAGCAACCCTAATAACTAAGCCATGTTTCATAGGGTTAAAATGCACGTAGTTAACATGATGCCAATAATCATTATCATCCCTAATTGTATGCTCCCAAAAGCGGCGTTGCCAAACTCCCCGCTCATTTTTACGTTTTCTTGTTTGAGTTAAAAATTCTGTTTTTGGGAGTGATTTTGAAAATCGCTTTTTAATTTCACGCCAACGCCCAGAGTAATCACTATCGTTATCTGGCAAGGTTAAAACCGCATGAAGGTGATCGGATAGCACAACCCATGCGTCAATGTAAAATGGTCTTCGTAGTTTAACAAAGCGAATAGCCTCGCGTAATAAATCAATATGTTCAACTAATAACGACTTATTACGATCGAGCAAATTAACAGTAAAAAAATATGACCCTCCTTTTACATAATTCCTACGATATTGCATTTTATTCTCACTATATTATTTAAAGCGCATCAAATAAATAAAGCGTAAATTTAGGATATATACAACATTGACGTAGGTCGGATAAATGGCGAAGCCATGCCATCCGACAATAAAATGAGGGGGAATAAATAAGTTTTGTGGTGCTTAAAAATGGGCTTTGCTTATAACCAATATTTTATAAAATTTCTACAATGTCATAATCGTGCTTTACATCAGCAATGGTTAAACTAATGCCATCATCAATTTGTTTATTTAATAACAGCTTACCTAGTGGTGCGCCGGGGGTTACAACGGCAATCGTTAAGCCTTTAACCTCTACGGTTAACCCACCTGCGCTTGGACCTAAATAAAACCATTTTTGCTGCTCATTTGTATCCTCTAGGCACACTAGCGAGCCAATGGCTATTTTACTACTGGCTGGCTGATTAAATATGGGCTTAAATAACTCCATGCTTTTATAGCAATCGTTTACGCGCTGCGCTTGGCCTTGGGCTAAATAGGCGGCCTCTAACCCTAGGGTATCATATTTGTTTTCTGCTATGTTTTCTTCGTGCGTGGCGGTGTCGTGCGCTGTTTTAGCGGCCACTTTTGCGGTGGTAAGCTGCGCCTCTAGGGCAAACTTAAGGTGTTCAATAACGTGGGCTTTGTTCATGAGGTTTACACACATACAGTAAAAATATTGCGAGCAGTTTAACATTGCTACGGGGGCTAAACACAATAGTTTGGCCCCTAAGCTTTGTTTATTTGTATGCTTTGAGCCTTTATGGCATATCCATGAGCGCTTGGCTTTGGCTATCTATTTTCACTTCGTAGTTTTTAGCACTTAACCCCATTAGCTCGGGCAAGGTGGCGGCAATACAAACAGATGAAAACGTACCCACAACAATGCCACTAAATAACGCAATAGCAAAGCCTTGCAGCGGTGTTCCAGCTAATAGCCACACACTTGCTACTGTGGCTAAAGTGGTACCTGAGGTAATTAAGGTACGCGTTAGGGTGCTTTTAATCGCACTATTTATAATGCTGGATACGCTAATACTGGCATTTAATTTAACTCTTAATAGCTCACGCACCCTGTCGCCAACAATTATAGAGTCATTAAGTGAGTAGCCTATAATTGCTAATAAACTGGCTAATACGGTTAAGTTAAATTCAAGCTGTAATAGCGAAAACAAACCCAGCACCAATATTAAGTCGTGTGTTAAAGCAACTACCGAGCCAAGGGCTAAACGCCATTCAAACCTTATCGCTAAATACAGCATTACTGCAACCATAGCTGCTAGAAGTGCCAAACAGCCTTGTTCAAATAGCTCATCGCCCACTTGCGAGCCAATATAGGCCGATGACAATATCGTGGCATTTATGTCGGTGCTTTGTGTTACCGCACTTTGCCAATCGTTGCTGCTATTACTCGCAGATTGATTAATAGCTGGCGCTTCTCTTAATTGAAAATGGTTATTCCCTTGCGCTGTTAGCTCAAACTCACCGTTGTGATTTTTAGCTATAAAAGTTTTAAGCTGATTTAGCTCAATACTTTGGTTAGTCGTAAATTCTGTTAAGTAACCACCGGTAAAATCTAAGCCAAAGTTTAGCCCTTTTTGCGCCAAGGTTACTACCGATAGCAATACTAATACTGTACTTAAAACCAAGCCCATCAAACGTATACGTGTGCCGGTTTCGCCTTTTAAAAAATAATTAAGCATCTGTACTTACTCCGCTTTTTTTACCCAATTTTAAATACAAACTTTGGCTCAACACTTTCGATACATACACGCCTGTAAACATACTGGTTACTAAACCCAGCGCCAAAGTAATTGCAAAGCCTTTCACTGGCCCATAACCTATACCGTATAAAATAAGTGCAGTGATCATAGTGGTAATATTGGCATCAAAAATAGTGCTAAATGCTTGCTTATACCCTTGCTCAATAGCTTGATAAGGCGCGCGGCCTTTACGGCGCTCTTCTTTTATACGTTCGAATATAATGACGTTGGTATCTACTGCCATACCTATGGTTAGCACCAATCCGGCAATGCCGGGAAGCGTAAGCACTACCCCAGGCAATAACGACATTAAACCCACTAAAGAGGTTAAATTTAAAATAAGTGCTACGTTGGCAATTAACCCTAAACGTCTGTACCACATAGCCATAAATGCCAAAGTGATACCCATACCTAACATTAGGGCGGCTAAGCCGTTGCTTATATTTTCGCTGCCTAAGCTTGGCCCTATGGTTTGTTCGTGCACTATAGTAACCGGCGCACTTAACGAGCCTGCACGTAACAATAGCGCTAAGTCGGCCGCGGCTTGTGGGCTTTGCATATTGGTTATGCTAAAACGCGAACTTAAGTGCTGAGCAATATTGGCTACATTAATAACCTCACTCTTTTTAACTACCTCTCCTTTAGCATTTTGCGAATACTCTGAGTAAACCGTCGCCATAGGTTTACCTATATTAGCTTTAGAAAATGCCGACATAGCATCGCCGCCTTGGCTATCAAGGCTTAACTGCACTAGCGGTTTGCTCCAATCGTCGCGCCCAGCATGAGCGTTATTAATATGCTCACCGGTAAAAATTGGCACAGGGTCGAGTTTTATAGTACCGCCCGTCTGTAAATTAAAGGTTTGCCCACCCACAGCTTTTAATTGATAAAACCCCAGGGATGCCGTTGCGCCAATAATGCGTTTCGCCTCGGTAGGATCTTGCACTCCAGGTAGTTCAATACGAATGCGCTGCTTACCTTGGCGTTGTGTTACCGCTTCGGTTATGCCCAGCTCTTCAATTCGCGAACGTAGAGTTGTGAGGGTTTGGCTCATAACTTCTTTGTTAAACGCGCTTCGCCCTTGCTCTGAGTAACTAAATTGCGCCGTTTTAACTGTGCCATTATTATTTGTTACTACTGCTAAGTTAGCAAAGCGGCTTTGCAGCTCTTTAATAACAGGGGTTAATTTATCACCAGCATTAGGTAGAGCATTTATTACAAACCCAGTTTGAGTTTGCAGCGCTTTTACTCCATGTGCCTTTTGCTCAATTATGATTGATTTAGCTTGCTGATACGCACTCACTAATTGCTCATCAATAGCTTTGTCTAAATCTACATCGAGTACAAATAGCACCCCACCGTTTAAATCTAGACCTAATTTTATTGGCGAAAGTCCAAAGCTTTGTAGCCAGCTTGGACTGGTAGCGCGCTCAACAATTTTGGTCTGAGTATTTGCATATTGCGCTTTTATAGCCGCTTGTGCCTGGGCACTTTTTGTTGGCTCGTTAAGTAGCACATTTATTGTTGCTTGCGACTCATACGCTTGCGCCACATTTAAGCCTTGCTCATTTAAAAATGTAACTAAGGTATTAGTGCTCGGGGGTGTTTGTATTTTGCTGTGTGGGGCTGCACTAATATACAACCATGACTGGTTTGGATATAAATTAGGTAACGCACTCATTGCCAGTAGCAGTAATACCACCAGCATAGCAAAGGTGCTTAATTTAAATTTAGCCATAAACGGCTTTTTATTATTTTTAAAACTCAACATTGTTATTCCTTACTATCAGCAACTAGCTGATAAGCGCTTAAAAAAGCACAATTAATCTGCAAGCTAAAACTTTAAAAGTTAAAACCTATTAATTATTAAATAAGGAAATTAAGCGTGATGGGTGTTGGTAGCGCTGTAAAGTAAGTTAGCTTCTTTCCAGCCACTAATACGAGACTTTTTACTATTAGAAACAACCGTATACCAAGGTAATGCCGTGCTTATAGCTTTAGGTTGTAAATAAAACTGCCTTGCAAGCGTATGAATAAAAAACTCATAAATAACGTCGTATTCAGGCTCTGTTTGCGCACTAAATAAAAACAACGATGAATTACTGGCAGTTAGCCTAGGTTGCAGTGCATCAAACGCTGTTTTATTAGGCTTAGTTTGTTGTTTAGCATGCAATACTTTAACTAATATGGAGGGGTGACTTATATCTAATGAAACATTACCTAATGAAGTAGCATCTAATGAAGTAGTATCTAGTGAGAAAGGAGCTGCTGAAAAAGGAGCTGCTGAAAAAGGAGCTGCTGAAAAAGCAGCAGATGTTAAAGTAGAATTTGCAGTGTTTAAACCATGTTTAACTGGCGCGGCTTCGCTACATGCACTAAAAAGTGCAGTAATAAGCAAAAATGCAGTTAAAAACAAACGAAATTTAAACATCAATTTTCAAACTTTAATTAAGGATTACTAGTATATAAGGGCAGCTATTTAAAATACAATAGTCTAATTAAGTATTTAGCTTGATGAAAAATTAAATCCACAGCAATTTATACCCATTATAAAAACCGAGATCATTCATGCGCTCTAAACAAAGCTCAGTAAAACGCCCCGACGCAATGAACCTGCGCCAAAGTATAAAAACACTTTGGCCTTATATCACACAATTTAAAGGGCGAGTTTTTATTGCAGCTATGGCACTGGTAGGCGCTAAAGGTGCTACTTTACTTATGCCGTGGGCACTAAAAGAAATTATTGATAGCGTTGATAAATCTATTCACCCAGTGCTTTTTATTCCTACCCTACTGCTTATTATGTACGGTGCACTGCGCTTTGCCAGCGTATTTTTAGGTGAAATACGCGATGCGGTTTTTTCGCGAGTTACCGAACACGCCATGCGCGACATAGGCCTAAAGGTGTTTAAGCATTTGCATTCGCTTGAATTGGCTTTTCATTTAGATCGACAAACCGGTGGCATAAGTCGCGATATAGAGCGTGGCACCAGCGGTTTGAGCTTTTTAATGCGATTTTTAATGTTTAACATTGTGCCTACTCTATTTGAAATTCTCACTGTTGCATTAATTTTTGGCACTTTGTTTTCTATCTGGTTTGCGCTTATAACCCTACTTGCAGTTGCCATATATATTACCTTTACAGTAACCGTAACCCAGTGGCGCAATCGCTTTATTCGCGAAGCTAACACCGCCGACAACTTAAGTAATACCCGCGCTATCGACAGCTTACTAAACTACGAAACAGTAAAATACTTTAACAATGAAGAGTTTGAAGCCAGCACCTACGACACCTTTTTAGCACGCTGGGAAAAAGCCCGATTAAAAAACCGCATGTCGTTATTGGCACTAAACTCTGGGCAAGCGTTAATTATAGCCAGCGCCATTACCGCACTTATGTGGTTAGGCTCAAGCGAAGTAGTAACCGGTACACTTAGCATTGGTGAACTCGTAATGATAAACGCGTATATGATCCAACTGTTTTTACCGCTTAACTTTTTAGGCTTTGTATATCGCGAAATAAGACGCGCCCTTACCGACCTTGAAAACATGCTCGGGCTGCTCAACAAAAAACCACACATTGCCGACACTCCTGCATCACAACTACTAACACTCTCTAAAGGTGAGGTTAGCTTTAACAATGTAAGTTTTAGTTACGATGCTAACCGCCCTATTCTTAACAATGTTAGTTTTAGCGTAAAACCCGGCACTAAGGTAGCAATAGTCGGTGCAAGTGGCGCAGGAAAAAGCTCATTAGCTAGGCTCTTGTATCGTTTTTATGAGGTGTCATCTGGTAGTATCACTATAGATAAGCAACCTATAAACACCGTAACTTTGCACAGTTTACGCCAAGCTATAGCCATAGTGCCGCAAGATACCGTGCTATTTAATACTTCAATACGCGAAAACATTGCTTATGGCAGGCCAACAGCCAGCGAGGCCGAAATAGATCAAGCCATTGCTATGGCGCATTTAACAGCGTTTATAAACAGCCTTGATAAAGGCGATAAAACCTTAGTAGGCGAGCGCGGTTTAAAAGTGTCGGGCGGCGAAAAACAACGCATAGCCATTGCCCGCGCAATCTTAAAAAAATCGCCTATTTTAATTTTTGACGAAGCCACCTCAGCCCTCGACTCCCATGCCGAGCAAGCTATTTTAACGGCTATGCGCACTGTCACACAAAACCATACCAGCATAGTGATTGCCCATCGCTTATCAACCATAATCGATGCCGATAATATTTTAGTATTGCATAAAGGCGAGCTTCTTGAGCAAGGCACACATTCTGAGTTACTAGCCCTTAACGGCCAATATGCGCAAATGTGGCAATTGCAGCAAGAACAAGCAAAAAACACATAAATACCATTAATATTGCTCGTATAAAGGCTTTATTTGCTATTTTATCGACCTCTAGGGTGATTCACCTCAAAAGGTTTGTTTAGCAGCCTCTTATAAATAACAATTACTAAAATAACCTGAACCCAGGTTAAGATAATATTTACAATAATAAAAAATATTAATTAAACAAAGTGAAAGCTCAGGGGAACACAATGAAAAAGAGTTTAATTGCAGCTGCATTAGCTGCCACATTTATTACCGGCTGTTCAGAGCCACAAACATCAAAAACGCAAGTACAACCAGCACCTACTGCACCAATAGCCGCAACAACAGAAAAAGCAGAGTTGGGTAGTTTTGGTGTTGATTTAGCTGCACGTAACGAAGCGGTTAAACCAGGCGACGATTTTTTTATGTACGCCAGTGGCACTTGGTATGACAATTACAGCATGCCTGCTGATAAAACCCGCTATGGCGCATTTTCGGCATTGGCCGAGCGCAGCGAAGACCGCGTTAAAGTAATTATTGAAGAAATTGCCGCGCGTAAAGATTTAAATTCCGATGAAAAACTAGTAGCCGACTTTTACAACTCCTACATGGACACCAAAGCACTTAATAAGCTAGGCATAACACCAATTAAGCCGCTTTTAACGCAAATAAGTGAAATATCATCAACCGACGACTTAGCCAAAATGTTTGGTAAGTCTTGGTTAACCGGTGTTAAAGCCCCGCTTGGTGGTGGCATGTGGTTTAACCGCTTAGATCCTAATAAATACGAAATGTCGTTAGGGGCTGGCGGTTTAGGCTTACCCGATCGTTCATACTACCTTGAAGACTCAGAACGTTTTGTTAATACGCGTAGCGCCTATGTGGCTCATATTGCCGACATGCTTAAATTTGCCGATGCAGATAACGCCAATGAGCGCGCACAGGCAATTTTAGAGCTAGAAACCAAAATTGCACAAGGCCATTGGCCACGCGAAAAGCGCCGTAACCGCGACCTTACATTAAATCAAATTAAACGCGACGAGCTAAGCACTGCCTACCCTGACTTTAACTGGGATGCATATTTTGCTCAAACAGGCTACAAAGTACCGCAGTTAAATGTATCGCAACCAGAGCCAATAAAAGCCATGATTGAATTAATCAATCAAGAAGACTTAGCGGTATGGAAAGATTATTTAACCTACCACGCAATAAGTGGTAACGCTAACTTGCTCTCTGAAGATATTTTTAATACTAATTTTGCATTTTTTGGTAAAGAGTTAAATGGTCAGCAAGAGCCGCGTCCACGTTGGAAGCGTGCTATAGATGAAATGTCGAGCACCAATTCACTTGGTTTTGCTATTGGTAAAATATACGTAGCACGTTATTTTCCTGAGTCGTCAAAACAACAAATGTCTGAACTGGTCGAAAACTTGCGTACCGCATTAGGTGAGCGTATTGATAACCTAGAGTGGATGGGCGCAGAAACTAAAGTAAATGCGCGCGCTAAACTAGCTGCATTTGTACCAAAAATTGGTTACCCAGATGTATGGCAGTCGTACGATGGTTTAACTATTAGTAATAACGACTTAATCGGCAACGTAAAAAACATGCGTGAGTTTTTTCAAGCCGAAAGCGTTGCAAAAGAGCTGCAAAAAACAGATCGTAACCGTTGGGGTATGACACCACAGCGCGTTAACGCTTACTACAACAGTTCATTTAACGAAATTGTATTTCCAGCGGCAATTTTACAACCACCATTTTTCGATCCAAATGCCGACGCAGCAGTAAACTACGGCGGCATTGGCGCAGTAATTGGCCACGAAATGGGCCATGGTTTTGACGACCAAGGTTCTAAATCAGACGAAAATGGGATCCAACGTAACTGGTGGACTGATGCCGATCGCGCCGCATTTGACGCAAAAGCCGACCAGTTAGCAGCGCAGTACAATAAGTATGAGCCAATTGAAGGTAACTTTGTTAACGGGCGTAATAGCCTAGGTGAAAATATTGGTGATGTGGGTGGTTTAGCCATGGCTTATCATGCCTACAAACTGAGCTTAAACGGTAAAGAAGCACCGGTTATTGACGGTGTTACTGGCGATCAGCGTTTCTTTCTTGCTTGGGCACAAGTATGGAAAGAAAAACGCACCGAGCAAAGCATGTTAAATCAGCTACGCGGTGGCACGCATGCGCCGGGTCGCTTTAGAGCACAAGCCCCGCGTAACCACGACGCATGGTACAAAGCATTTGATGTGAAACCAGGCGATGAGCTGTATCTTCCTGAAGATCAACGCGTACGCATTTGGTAATAGAGCGCTAAATTGCAATTAAATATAACCCGCCATTGCGGGTTATATTTTTTCTGCCCAGTTATTTTTATAGCCCTTAGTATAAAACTCAACCCATCCCGTTTTTATCTGCATTAATCTATTTAATAGTTACTAGCCCTCCCCCACATTTACCTTTAAACTATGCCCCTGAAAATTATTTTAATACTTATATTTAAAGGCGAAACGCAGATGGGAAGAGCTTACCAAAACAAAAAAGATTCAATGGCTAAAACTGCGGGTGCTAAAACTAAAGTTTATTCTAAGTACGGTAAAGAAATTTATATTTGTGCTAAAAATGGCGGTACCGATCCAGACGGTAACTTATCGCTACGTCGTTTAATTGAGCGCGCTAAAAAAGACCAAGTACCGGCGCATGTTATTGACCGCGCAATAGACAAAGCAAAAGGCGGCGGCGGTGAAGACTACGTAGCCACACGTTACGAAGGTTACGGCCCGGGTAACTGCATGATTATTGTTGATTGTTTAACCGACAACAATAAACGTACCTTTGCTGATGTACGTGTTTGCTTTACTAAAGCTAACGCTAAAATTGGTGCACAAAACTCGGTTTCGCATTTATTTGATCACCTTGCAATTTTTGTATTTGACGGTGATGACGACGAAACAGTACTTGAAGCACTAATGATGGCTGATGTAGATGTAACCGACGTAGAAGTTGAAAACGGCAAGGTAACTGTATTTGCAACACATACTGAGTACAACAATACTCGCACAGCACTTGAAGAAATGGGCGTTACTGAATTTGACGAAGATTTAATTTCGTTTGTACCCCAAATAGCAGCGCCTATTGAAGGCGAAGATGTTGAGGTTATGGAGCGTTTTTTAGCTATGCTAGAAGATTGCGACGACGTACAAAACGTTTACCACAACGCAGAGTTTTAAGCGTTAATAATAAAACGTGATCAAAGGCCAACTTAGTTTGGCCTTTTTGTTTTTGTAAAATGGATTAGTTAATTTTGAATACCCTTGAACAACTACGCAGCGGTGCTTTAAGCGGTGCTCGCCACTTACAATTGGTGGAAAGCCTCACTGATTTCCCAAAAGAAATTTTTACCCTTGCCGACACCCTAGAAGTACTCGACCTATCTAATAATAACCTGAGTGATTTACCCGCAGAGTTTGCCAGTTTAACCCGCCTTAAACGGGTGTTTTTATCGTTTAATCAGTTTAAGCATATTCCTGCTGTTTTAGCGCAATGCCCAGCACTTGTTATGATCGCGTTTAAAGGCAATCAAATTAGTGAGTTTGCCCAGCATAGCCTGCCGCTTACAACACAGTGGTTAATATTAACCGACAACCGTATTGAGCAATTACCCGCATCATTCGGCGAGCTTAAACAGCTGCGCAAACTTGCTTTAGCGGGTAACCGGTTACGCACTTTGCCAAGCAGTATGCAGCAGTGTACAAACTTAGAATTAGTGCGCTTATCTGCCAATAACTTAACGCACATAGATAACTGGTTATTTGAGTTACCAAAGCTTACTTGGCTGGCCTTTGCTGGTAACAGCTTTAATAAAGCCCAGTGCCTAACAAAAAGTAGTTTAGAGAATAAGCCACTGAGTGATTACACATTACAGCACGTTATTGGCCAAGGTGCCTCTGGGGTTATTCACCTTGCAAAAGCAGCAAATAAAGCGGTAGCTATTAAGCTGTTTAAAGGCGAAATAACCAGCGATGGTTATCCGCTTGATGAAGTTAATTGCTGCTTGCAGGCAAATGAACATGCCAATTTAATTAAGGTACTTGCCTATATAGAGCAAGGCAGCCAACTTGGTTTAGTAATGGAGCTAATAGATAATAGCTTTAGCAATTTAGGATTACCGCCAAGTTTACAAACGTGTACTCGCGACACCTTCGCAGATGGCTGTAATTATAGTAGCCAAGCTATTTATAAAATTGTGCAACAAATGGCCAGTACCCTACAACATTTGCATTCAAATAAAGTAAGCCATGGCGATGTATATGCGCATAACACTATGGTAAACCAAGACGCAGATGTACTATTTGGCGATTTTGGTGCAGCAACTAATTTAGCTATGTTGAGTGAGTATCAGCGCCAGCAAATGCAATTAATTGAAGTACGCGCGCTAGGTTGTTTAATTGATGATTTACTAAGTGTTTGCAGCGACAATAATGCAATAGCAGTTAAGCTTGCGCAACTAGCTAAGCAATGCATGACAACTGATATTTTACAGCGCCCCACACTTTCGCAGTTAAGCACACAGCTAACTACACAGTTATAAAGTAAAGTGTAGTAAATTTATAAATGGCACAAAAAAACCACGCAATGCGTGGTTTTTAACGTTATTTATATAACCTTAAACTCTAAAATTATAAAAACTTACCTAACGCTTTAACTTGATCTAACATGCGGTTTGAAAAACCCCATTCGTTATCGTACCAAGCCATAACTTTAACCAATTTACCATTCGCTCTGGTTTGTGTTGAATCAAACACACAAGACGCTGGGTTATGGTTAAAATCAATAGAAACAAGCGGCAGCTCATTATATTGTAAAATGTCTTTCATTGAGCCCGTTGACGCTTCTTTCATAATTGCATTAATTTCTTCAATGCTGGTATCGCGCTTCGCAATAAACGTAAAATCAACCAAAGAAACGTTAATTGTAGGCACACGTACCGACATACCATCTAACTTGCCTGCAAGTTCAGGTAGCACTAAACCAACAGCTGCAGCTGCGCCAGTTTTAGTTGGGATCATCGACTGCGTTGCACTGCGTGCACGGTATAGATCAGGATGATATACATCTGATAAGTTTTGATCGTTGGTATATGCATGAATAGTGGTCATGCTGCCTTGATCAATGCCTACCGTGTCGTTAATTGCTTTAGCAATCGGCGCTAAACAGTTAGTAGTACACGAAGCGTTTGAAATAATTTGGCTTTGTGCATTAAGTACTTCGCTGTTAACGCCATGCACTACGGTTGCATCCATATCTTTACCCGGTGCCGAAACAATTACTTTTTTAGCGCCAGCAGTAATATGCTTAGCGGCTGCTTCGCGCGAAGTAAACAAACCTGTACACTCTAAAACAATATCAACATCGAGTGCTTTCCACGGTAAATTTGCTGGATCGCGCTCTTGCGTTAAAGTAATAACATCGTCGCCAATTAGCATAGTGTTATCGGCTAGCGTTACTTTATGAGCAAATTGTCCGTGTACTGAGTCAAATTGCGTAAGATGAGCATTAACATTAGCTGGGGCTAAATCGTTAATTGCAACAATTTTAATCTCATTATTTTGTGCCGACTCGTAAAGTGCACGCAATACATTGCGACCTATACGGCCATAGCCATTAATTGCTACGTTAATCATTTTTGACTCCTATTTACTTCACAAGCTTGTCGAGCAAGCGCTTCAATAGCTTGCCAGTCTTTATTTTCAATTAGTTGTTTATCTAACATCCAGGTACCACCCACACAAATAACATTATTTAGTGCTAAGTAGTTAGGTGCAGTAGCGAGCGTTATGCCGCCCGTTGGGCAAAAAGTAATATCGGGTAATGGCCCACCGATTGATTTAAGCATGGCGGTTCCGCCTGCGGCTTCTGCCGGAAAAAACTTTAAATACTTAAAACCGTGCGACGCTAGTTTCATAACTTCGCTTGGCGTAGCAGCGCCTGGTAAAAACGGGATATCGCTCGTTTTTATCAGTTCAAGTAGCTCGTCACTAACCCCTGGGCTTACCATAAAGTCAGCGCCTGCAGCTACCGAAGCATCAAAGCTGGCTTTATCAACTACCGTACCTGTGCCTACATAGGCCTCAGGTACAGCTGCTTTCATTAGTTTTACCGCTTCTGCCGCAATGGGCGTGCGCAAAGTAATTTCCAGCGCTTTTAAGCCACCGTTATATAAGGCTCTAGCAAGTGGCGCTGCATCTTCTAATTTTTCGATTACCACTACTGGCACAACTGGCGCCGATGCTAATATTTTTTCAATACTCATTACGTGTTCCTCATTACCCACAATGGCTGACTATTCTTCAATTCCGAAAGCACTCGCACCTAAATCGGCGCTGCTTACGATATTTCTAAATCCGGTAAATAACTCTCGGCCTGTGCCAAAGGTTAAGCTTGGTAGGCTTAATTGCAGTTCACGTTTAGCAAGCTCTTCATCGCTAACATGTACTTTTAATATGCCGTTTGGTGCATCTAAAGTAACTAAATCACCTTCATGAATTTTAGCAATTATGCCGCCTTCAACTGCTTCTGGCGCTAAGTGAATCGCCGCAGGTACTTTACCCGATGCGCCCGACATACGACCGTCAGTTACAATAGCTACTTTAAAGCCTTGATCTTGTAGCGTTGCCATTACAGGTGTTAATTTATGTAGCTCTGGCATACCTTTAGCTTTAGGGCCTTGCTCTTTTAGCACTGCAATAAAGTCTTGGTTTAATTCGCCGCGGCTATAAGCATCTTGTAACTCACCTTGCGAGCTAAATACTTTAGCTGGGGCGGTAACTACTTGATGTTCAATTGCTACTGCCGATACTTTAATAACCGCTTTGCCTAAGTTGCCCGTAAGCAGTTGTAAACCACCTTGCTTACTAAACGGATTACTCACTGGGCGAAGTACATCTTCATCGTGTGAGTTATCAGGGCAAGCTACCCATTTAATTTTGCTTGGGCCGGTTGCATCACTCATTATTAAGCTGTTGTCTTTATCAAGACGCGGCTCGGTCATATAGGGTGCTAAACCATCGCCTAGCATAGTTTTAACGTCGGTATGTAAGTAGCCTGCGCTGGCAAGTTCACACATTAAAAAGCCCATACCACCGGCTGCTTGAAAATGATTTACATCAGCAGAGCCATTAGGGTAAATACGCGTTAATAGTGGAACCTCAGCTGATAAATCAGACATATCTTTCCACGTTATTTGAATACCTGCCGCTTTGGCAATAGCCACAATGTGAATGGCGTGGTTAGTAGAGCCACCGGTAGATAGCAAACCAACCAAACCATTTACTATAGTTTTTTCGCTGATCACATCCGCTAAACACGGGCTGTCTTTATCGTCGGTTAATTGCTTAAGCATGGTTTCTACCGCATTACCGGTTAAACCATCGCGAAGCTCTGTGTATGGGTTAATAAACGAGCTACCAGGAAGGTGTAAGCCCATTATTTCCATTAACATTTGATTTGAGTTAGCAGTACCGTAAAAAGTACAGGTACCAGCACTGTGGTAAGACGCGCTTTCGGCTTCTAGCAAGTCTTCGCGGCTGACTAAGCCTTGCGCAAACTTTTGACGAATACGGGCTTTTTCTTTATTTGGAATACCTGATTGCATTGGTCCTGCCGGTAAAAAGAACACCGGTAAATGACCAAACGACAGTGCACCAATTAATAACCCTGGGACTATTTTGTCGCATACGCCTAAACAAAAAACGCCATCAAACACATCGTGCGATAACGATATTGCCGTAGACATAGCAATTACATCGCGTGAAAAAAGTGATAATTCCATGCCGTCACGCCCTTGTGTAACGCCATCACACATTGCTGGTACGCCGCCTGCCACTTGAGCTGTAGCGTCGTATTTAGTAGCAATGCTTTTAATTAAATCTGGGTAATCTTTATAAGGCACATGTGCCGAAAGCATATCGTTATATGAGTTGATAATTGCAAGGTTTGGTTGCTCATCGGCTTTTAAACGTGCTTTGTCATCGGTGCTACACGCAGCCATAACGTGGGCAATATTACCGCAGCCTAATCCAGCACGAACTCTTGTTTGTTTTTTTGCGTGCGAAATGCGATCTAAATAAGCTTGGCGGGTTGCTTTACTGCGCGTAATGATACGTTCGGTGACTTCTTGAATTCGTGGATGCAACATAATTAAACTCAGCTCTATTCGTTAGAGGATAAAGGCTCAGTGGCAATTAAAGACTCCACGTAATTAATTGCACTGAGCATCTTTGGCTTACCCGTTCAAAGGTACCTTATCAGAGGGCCTCTCACAACCACCCTGACACCGGTGTCACTGTATTAACGCACGACCATGACACCGGTGTCAACCCTGTCTAATAAAAATAGTCACTTTTTTTAACATAGCCAACTATTTTTTATAAATAGACATTTAATAATGTTGTACAGCATCGTTATATTTAACAACAGCCAACAAAAAGCCCGAATATGCTTTGTGCACATTCGGGCTACTGTAAATATTCGTTTTAAGTTGAGTTTATTTAACCTGCGCCGTCGACTCGCGAGTAATTAAACGCGCCTCTAGGGTCACCTGATACGCAACCTCTTGTGGCTGAATAATATGAGCAATAAGCTGAGTAACCGCTTGTTTGGTCATTTCTTCAACTGGCTGCGCTATGGTAGTTAACCCAGGCCAAATATGGCGTGCTATAGGGGCGTTATCAAAGCCAGCAATTGAAATATCATCGGGCACACGTAAACTGCGTTGAGTTGCTAATTTAAGTACGGCGGCTGCCATGTAATCGTTTGAAGCAAATACTGCGGTTGGCCGTGGCGATAAATCTAAAATACTACGGGCACTGTCTACCCCTGAATGATAACTAAAGTTACCCTCTTCTACTAAACGCTCTTCAAATTCAATACCATGGCTTGCTAACGCCCGTCGGTAACCTTTAAAACGCTGTTCAGTGGCACTGTGATCGGGATGACCTTTAATAAAAGCAATTGATTTATGGCCCAGTGTAATTAAATGATCGGTTATTTCAAATGCCCCTTGCTCGTCATTGCTGCGCACCGAAATCGAATCATCTTCAAGTACTGCAGAGGCAACGCGTGCATAAGGTATTTTTTTCGATTTTAAAAAATCAACTAGTTCAGCAAAGTCCGAAAAAGGCGGCGTTAATACAATGCCATCTAAGCGTGATGACTGCAGTAACTGATCAATATTATTGATTAGTGCTTCACCGCGCAGCTCACAAGGATGAATTAATAAATTGTAATTGTTTTCTTGGCAGGCAGCCAATGCGCCTGTTTGCACGCGGGTAATATAACTTTTACTTGGATTATCGTAAATACAACCAATAATAAAACTGCGATTTTGAGCAAGACCACGGGCAATAGGATTAGGCGTATAATCAAGCTCTTTAAATACTTTAAGTACCTTTTCACGGGTAGCTGCACTTACATTTGGCTCGTTATTTAACACCCGAGAGACTGTTTTCTTAGAAACCCCCGCATAACTCGCTACACTATTTATGGTGACTTTTTTCATCTATTTACTTCCAAATACCAGCAGCATTATTCCTGCTTACTATTATGCAAACACGCCGCAGCGCCAATCAAAGGTATATTATCTTGGGTTACTAGCGTAACAGGAACTTGCCCGTTATATTGCGACATAATACCTTTTTGTGAAAAACGTTCAACAAAACGACTCTCTAACAAGCGCGATTGCATGCGTGGCAATATACCACCGCCAATAAATAAACCGCCCAACGCACCATAAGCTAATGCTAAATCGCCTGCGGCACTACCAAGCCAGTCACAAAACTGGTTTAGAGTTGCATCGCAAACCTCACACTCGCCGGTATTGGCTAAATTACTAATTTGCGCGGCATCTAAATGCTTAGCAGTAATACCTTTAACCGCCGCCATCGCTTTATATAAATGGGCAATACCCGGGCCTGAAAAAACAGTTTCTAAAGACACATGCGGATGTTCTTTGCGTAATTCTATAAGTAACTTTGCATCTAAATCGGTAACGGCAGCCAGCGATATATGCCCGCCTTCAGAGCTAAGCACCGCACTAGACTGCGCTGTTCTAACTAGGCAAGCTGCACCAAATCCTGTGCCTGGGCCCATAACTGCAATGTTTGAGTTTTCATCGGCTTGCCCTGCTTTAATAACCACATTTTGGTTACTATCTAAATAAGGGGCAGCGTAGGCAAATGCAGCAAAATCGTTAATAACTTCAAGCTGCAAAAAAGAAAAAGCCTGTTTAAACTCACTAACGCTAAAATGCCAACCTAAATTAGTAAGATGAACCTGCCCTGCTTTTATAGGGCCTGCCACCGCCAAACACGCGCGCACAGGTTTAATATGAGGCACAGTTGATAAATAATGGCGTGTTGCATTTTGTAACGAGCCAAAGTCGGCACTAGGAAAGGTATGATTATATTCTATAACAAATTCGTTTTTTGCTGCATCAAAGGCAGTAATTAGTGCAAACCGCGCATTGGTACCACCAATATCGGCAACTAAAATAGGATCAAATTGGGCAGAAGAGTGTAAGCTCATAGTGTTATCTCTTTTGTATAATACTAATCTTATTAAAAACAATGAACATTTTAACTAATTAAATAACTTACTCACTGCGTTAAAAACAATTCATATAAAACAACTTATATGATTACTTTCGCCTTGTGGTTAAACCATTTTTTTGCGTTTTAATAGTCCACTCTTTAATGCGATTAGTATAAGCGATTCATGCTTATTATTTTACAACGGGTAACCCATTGTTCTTTTTATTACTTTAGGCTATCACCCCAAAGCAGCTATCACAGTAAAAAAATGCTGCCTATAAAAATATAGGCAGCCAATACGTTTTGACAACAAAATGATAAAACGCCCTCATTATGACACCGGTGTCATGGGTAGATCAACTAAAAAAGTGCTTAATTGATAAATTAGCTTGAAATAAATCATTAATAAACGAGAATGGCTGCATTATTCTCTTTGTTATTTAAGTAGTGCTCATGAAAGGTAAAGCAACGTCATTTGATATAGCCCATTATGCTGGAGTGTCGCAATCAACTGTATCTCGTGCTTTACGTAACAGCCCCTTGGTAAACGAAGAGACCCGTAAGCGCGTTTTCGATATAGCTAAAAAACTCAACTATAAAGTAGACAAAAACGCCAGCAATTTACGCACCCAACAAAGTAGCACCTTAGCGCTATTATTGTTTGAAGATCCAACCTCTGATGAATCACAAATTAACCCGTTTTTTTTAGCCATGCTAGGCAGTATTACCCGCGCTTGTGCTAAAGAAGGTTACGATTTACTGGTGTCGTTTCAATCGGCCAGTGCCGATTGGCAAGCCGACTACGAAGATAGTCACCGCGCCGATGGTATTATTTTACTCGGTTATGGTGATTACTTAGATTATCAACCTAAATTTAACACCCTGCTTGAGCAAAACACCAAGTTTGTTTGTTGGGGTGCAACGGTCGACAATCGCCCCGATCTGACTGTGTGCTGCGACAATTATGGTGGCGGAAAACTAGCTGCAGCGCATTTAATTGCGCGCAACAGAACCGACTGCGCGTTTATAGGCGACGCATCGGATCATAGCCCTGAGTTTTTTGCCCGTTTTCAAGGTTTTAAAGATGAACTAAGCGCTAATAACGTAACCTTAAACGAACGTAAAACAGCAAATGCAATATCGACTGAAGAGTCGGGGTATCATGCCACTCGCTCACTAATAGCCAATAACATAAAATTTAATGCACTCTTTGCAGCCAGCGATTTAATAGCCATTGGTGCAATACGCGCACTCAAAGAAGCCGGTATTAGCGTACCAAAAGATGTTGCCGTAATAGGTTTCGATAACATCGCCATTGCCAGCTATACCAACCCACCTTTAACCACGGTAGAACAAAACACCACAGTAGCCGGACAAATGTTGGTAGAAAATCTATTAAAACTAATTCGAGGCGAAGCAGTACAAAGTACCCTACTCCCTCCAATATTAATTGCCCGAGGCTCAAGTTAACAGCCTGCATTACCTTGCTTTTAAATACCACCCAACAATATAAAGTGGCTCTAGGGCAATAACGGCTTAAAATTCAAAGTAACTTATTTTATTGTTTGCGGCCTATTGTCCTTCACCTTTTACAACCAACCCAAAGGTTTACCCCAATTTAACAGCCTATTTACGCATAAGTTTCGTATTAGTTTTTCTTATCTGAAGTAAGCGTTTTTAGCGTGATTTCTCACTCGTTATTTTGCTATTTTATCTATACAATAACGCCTTTATTATAAGTGTAAATTTCAAGTGACTATCTCATGCTATTAAGTATTGTTTTTATTATTGGTATTACAGCAGAAGCCATGACCGGAGCGCTAAGCGCTGGCCGAATGAAAATGGACTGGTTTGGCGTTAGCTTGGTAGCCAGTGCCACCGCCATAGGTGGTGGTAGCGTTCGAGATATTTTACTTGGTAACTACCCGCTTACGTGGGTGCAACATCCAGAATATTTATTAATTACCTGTATGGCCGGCATTATCACCACTTGGTTGGCTAAATGGGTAGTTAAGTTTAAAGGCATATTTATGCGCTTAGATGCCCTTGGCCTAGCTGCTTTTAGTATTATTGGCTGCCAAGTTGGGCTAAATATGGGTTTACACTATGGTATTTGCGTGGTTGCAGCCATAGTTACTGGCGTATTTGGTGGTTTGTTACGTGATTTAACATGTCGTCAAGCGCCATTGGTATTACACCACGAGCTGTATGCCAGCGTTTCACTTATTGTGGCGTGTTTATACCTAGTACTGCATCACTATAATATTGATGACAATATAAGTATTATTGTTAGCTTAGTTACAGGGTACTTAATACGTATGGCATCGGTACGCTTTAAATGGCGCTTACCTGTGTTTAGTTTATTAGAACCCGCTAAGTAACTAATATTGCATGTTATTATGTGAAAGCTAACTTAATAATGGCACCACTATAAAGTAAGGTGATTAGCAGCCCAATTGCTAAAGTAACTTTAGCTTTCATTGTTTGCTTTGGCTTTTGCGTAAATACAAAAACAGTTCTATACAACGTACTAGGCACTATAAGCAACATGCTAAGTAACGCAGGAAGTACCCCCATAATAAAACCAAAACCGAATCCTGAATTTTCTACTTGAGAATATAAAGCTACAAACCCAAACCAGGCGATAGCTATTAAAAAGAAAACAGCTCCGAGTGAAATATAAAAAAGTGCCATTATTAAAAATCCCTTTTCACATAACGAGCCTGTAGATAAACTCGTTTTTTATTTGTTTTTATTGATAAACAAACCATAGCCGAGTTCCTATTTTGGTTCAATTTATTACGTTATTTTATGCAGAATATAAAGTGAGAGCTAGGTATTGTTTTAATTGGTTGTTTTAATTGGTGTTTTAATTGGCTTTTTTAAAGCTCCCCCTCATTTTCATGAGGCTAGCTGTTGAGAGAACTGGCTTTTTATTAGTTATCCGTTTTGGGCTAAAGCGTATTATGAGCAACAAAAAGCCAAGGGCAAGCCACATAAAAGCATTATTAAATCGCTGGCATTTAAATGGATAAGGATTGTATTTAGGTGTTGCAAAACGAATACACCCTACGATGAATCGACGTATTTAGCAGCATTAAAACGCAGAGGCTCACCACTAGTAAAATTTGCAATTAATAGCTAAATTTTACTAGTCGTCCACCTCAGGGCGTGTTGTTAGGTATACTTTAACTGCACTATTTTTTTAAGGCGCCTTTTAATCAATCTTTGTTCACAATAAAGTCCAATAAAACCGCCAACACCAAAAGAAACAATAACTAGCATCCAATATAAAGGACTGGTAAATGATTGAATACCAGAGATATAAAGATATAGGTTAAACGGGAGAATAAAGAGCAAACCTCCTAAGACTTTAATAAACTCTCTAAGAAGTTCAGTATCAGATTTCGCTTCATCAACATATGAGATAATAATTTCATTTGGGGTATCTTTCAGTTTAGGAAATACCTTTTGTAACCAATTTAAATAATTCAATTATGCACCCTTGTTTGCTTGTATACCTAACGCCGCAATAAACGGCGCATAGGTTGGCGATGTTTTTGCTGTTTTTTTGTGTTTAGCAAAAACCGCGACAGCCGTACTGCGTCCGATTTAATTGCTTTGTTAAGTGCCTTTATTCATATTTTCATAGATAGAAGCTGAAACCTTATATCTTGGCATTCTTGGGACTGAATATTATATGTAAAGTTAACTCTGTAGAATGGTCGAGCACAGTGATCATAATATACGTTATCCTCATCCAATTCTTGATTGTGAAGACTAGCTATAGAGGTAATTGCAGCCTCATGATATGTGTGCTCAACTTTAGCAATTTGTAATCTAACAAATACAATTCTCATATCAAAGAAAGCATCAACACCCACATTTCCATCATCTAACAATGAAACAGACTGGATAAGTAAATCTTCTAGACCTTCCATAATATAAGCATCAAAACACTTAAATAACTTTAACGTTTCTGTATATTCTTTTTGTATCAGAGATCTATCAAAAATACTTTTATCTACTTCAGATAAATAATTAAGACCTTTTTCTTCAAGAAACTCTTCAAAATTATCGTATGCAAAATCAGAAAACTCATAATCTTCACTTGGAAGCTCAACACCAGCAGACTTTAAGACTGATAACATTGACTCTGAACTCTGCTCTGGAAACTTAACACGAAAAGCGCCATCCTTATCAAATCGGGCCTTTCCTAATAGCCTAGCACCTTGCCCATTTGAAGATGTCTGGATACCAGCTACATTTTCTGGCCAATGATTTTCTGGCCATGGTGAATGTACTGTTGATAGTAGTGATGTCCAGACTAGAGAAACGTATGTAGGGCCTTTAGAATCAACTTGGCCTTCTAAACAAGAGGAAATAACACCAACCACTCTTCCTTCTGCATTAAACACTGGCCCTCCACTCATACCGCCTAACGCTTGCATGGCAACTTCTATACACGGTCCATTAATATGGGAGCCCCTGCCTTCTAAATATTGCTCAGTTACGAGTCCAGAAGTTATGAAGAATGATATAGTGGGTACACCATCATTAGATGTTTCTCGATAGCCAGTAGCCCAGAGTCGTTCTCCGATTTTAGGTACGGATGCTTCAATGGGAGCAAATAAATAATCATTTTTATCAGTGAATTTTGAAAGTGGGGAATACGATAAAATACCAACATCACTATATTTGGCCTCTGGCTTTTGAAAAGGAATTAATTCAATTGATATTTTTTCTTGAGCCGAGAAGTCTTCTGGCGTCCAAATTCTCATGTTGCTATCACTAGGAAACGTAAATAGTAACGCATGCTTCTTTTCAGTTTCTTCAATAACATGAGTCGCGGTAAGACAAAGTCCTGGTGCAATCATGATACCACTACCTATAATGGATTGTTGTTGACTGTCTATAAACCCAATTGCAACTATTAACCCTTGAAGCCTCCACAACTCCTCTTCACCAATTCCATCAATTGGATGAAACTCTGGACGTATCCATTTACAAGCTCTATCTAAAACATTGCTTTCAGGACGTTCAATCATTGTTTGAAATGAGTTTTTCAAGCTTACCTCTAATAGTATTAATTTCTATGATGTACAGCTGTAGCATAGAGTAGGCACTTAACGCCGCGCTCTGCGGCAATTTTGGAGCGCAGCGGAAAAATTGTCCGACAGCAGCGCCTTGTTATGCCAACTTGCGAGACTCATCATTTTTGGGGCTTTTCAAACATCATCTTACCAATCCACCAAATTGACTGCCCAACATTGGAAATCAATTGTTGCCCTTGCCTTAAAAACGAATTTTCATTGTCAATTCCGGCAAGCTCTAAGGCTTCTCCAATCTTTGAACTGGTCGGGTGTGCATCACCTACTCGCATATCATAAGCACCTACAATTGGCCCAAAGACTTTACGAGCAGTATCATCGCCAACTTTCTGGGATAGTATGTCTTGTAATAGTTTGTTTGAGCCAAGTTTATCCTTATTCGCATGTGTTGATAACGTGCGCAAATCTTTGACATTTAGCCGGTCGGAGAAAACGCGCACAATCTCTTTTGCTAGTCTAAGCAATGACGCCTGATCTTTACTTTCGAATCTAGATATTTTCTTTAAGGCTTCTACACGGTCTAAATCATGTGAGAATAGAGAAACGTTAAACTCTTGTTTAAATCCATTCTCAAGCATACTCATCACTTCAAAAAGCAACTCTTCAGTTGCATGTGTGGATGCTGGTTGAGCTTTCACTTGAGAATCTAACAATTCACTGGAAACCTTGCCCTCTGGGACTACATTATGGGCAGCCCATAAGTTCTGTTCCCATGAAGGAAGACGGGCTATGTCATAAGCATATACTGTAATGAAATCCTCTGAGTTTATTCCAAAGTGAATTCTATAACCAGAAGTGGAGTGAATAGCGCCTGTTTCGGCTGTATACCATTCAAGTGAGAAGCCTCGAAGCCCCAACAGTTCATTTACAATATTTGACCGAAACCATAACCATCTTCCAACGTCTTCATTGTTTAGCTCAGATGACGCAATACGCGTACTATCTGTTTCGACTATGAATTGAGGTAAATTTGTATCAGCATCCCCTCTAACGCGTTTGCTTATACCTTGGTGGTCAATCCACTCATCCCGCCAAAACTCTCCTTCTACCCGTACACCATTAAAACCAGACTTGTTTCCCTCAGAGCTTTCATAATCAGTATTTTCGTTTGTTTCAGGCCCCATTACAGGTGCATCTTCTTCTTCATCTACATCAGTGCGCCAAGTACGAAACATTGCCCAGCTCCCACCAAATACATCATTTATACTGCGAACAAGCAGTTCATAGCGACCGCCATCCCTCTCTTCTTGGTGGTCTTCTAGGCCTGCATATTCGCTATCTTCCAGTGTTGGTACGTTTTCGACTCTTTGCCGATAGTACGATAACCTTAGAGATAAATTTCTAGCCGCTAAATAGTCGAGAAGAAACTCCCTCTTAATTTCAATCAGCTGTGGCTCACCTTTTTCATCCAGAACTTCTCGAGCTACAACTACAAAATTTTCTTCTGGCCTTACCCAATTCAGCCCCTCTTTAATTAGGCGAAGCGCAGAAACAAGGTCAGGGGTCAATATCCATTGCCGTCCTCCGACAACAGGTTGCGATAGTTCAAGGACGAGATGAACTCCGATAGGCTCTTTATCGTTATATTGATACTCATCTATGGTTGAGTAGTAGCCATCATCGTATGCATATGGGCCGATATTTGAACCAATCCCGATATCACTCCAACTTAGTTTTTCAGCAACATCTCGATGATCAGGAGAAAATGCAACCGATCCACATCCAAAAAACTCGTTGGTAAAGCCTATTTTTTTTACATTTCCTTTCTCGCTATCAATAGACGCTCTCAAAGGCACCCAAGTTGATTTTGAAAAAGTTCGACGAGTTTCTTTTTTCTGTAGAATCCAATCTTGACTCATAAGTGAGAAACTTCCTTAGGCATAACGCCTACTTAAGCGGAAAAATATAGTTGGCTAAAATGTTGAACGGAGTGAAAACAGCCAACTGTATTTTTTCCGTTTGAAGTTCTTGTTAGTAGTATTTTAATCCACTGAACTTTCTTTCGTTGTTGTACGTTTTTTGATTATACTCAAGGATAAAAACACTATAGCAGAAATTAAAAACACTCCTGAGCCAATAAAGTCTTGTTCAAAAACGTTGTAGATTAAACCTAAAAACATAATAAAAGATGCAATTAAATAATTATTAGATTTAGATGATGAATCGTTTTTCATTGACACTTCCCTTTGATTGATAATGGATATTTGCTGATACTACTAACAGCTTATTGAACACCACTATGGGGGTTTATAACCCCCCAAAACGGCGTATATTACATAGCTCAATAGTTGCACCAAACAACTCCAATGTAAACAAGTGATTACGTGTGTTATAAAATTGTCTTTGTTAAAATATCCCAAAACGACTTTTAATAATGTTATAGGGCAAAATGCAAGTAAGTGCTTATATGCACAGCTTTACTTTAATGTGATCTGATGTGTGACTTTGTGAAACTTCCCTTTAAATCGTGTTTCTACAAAGGGTAACGGGGGGACTGTGCGTAGTAACAAATAGGGGCTAACGCATGTTAACCCCTATAATAAGTATGCTATTTACAGTGTGTTATTTAGTAACAATAAACCGTAAGCGGCAAGTTGATCGCCATTGAGATCGTGCTGCCAACTGGCTGTTAAACCGTCGCGTGTAATACTGCTGATGCTTTGAGCTTTATCGGTTAGGTTAAGTACAAAAACACTTTTGCTGCCGTTTAACTCTCGCGTTACTTCTACTATGCCATTGTCGTGCTGCGTTAGCTGGTAACTGCCGTTAATAGTAAACTCTGGGCGCTGCTTTTTCATTGCGATTAAGTGCTGATATAAACGCCAAACAGAATTTGGTTGTGCTTGCTGCGCTGCAACACTACGATCGCCTGCTGCTAGTTGCTTAGCAAGAAACTCTGGCCACCAGTTTGCAAAATCATCACCAAATAATGCCGTTTCTTCAACCCAACTATTGTCACTTTGCGTAAAGCCCGCTTGATGACTATTGTCCCATTGCATGGGCGCACGTTTATAAACATCGTCACCGATGCGCTGCTGCGTTAAGCCTATTTCTTCACCGTAGTAAATATACGGTGTACCTGGTGAGCTAAATAACATGGCCGCAGCTAGTTTTGCTTTACCATCGTGCTCTTTAAGTTGATAAGCAACACGTTCTTGATCGTGATTAGTTAAAAACGGTGTAAAAAAGTGCAGTGGTACTTGTGAGTCTTTACGTTGTTGTAGGTTTTCATCAAGGATGAGTGCATTTTTACCTTTGTGCTGCTCATTAGATGGCATAGTACCAAAGAGCACATCTGTGTCGGTATCGGTTTTAAGTAAGCTCAAAATTTTATAGCCTACTTCAAAGTCAAAGCCTTGATCTAGCCCCTTACCTTCCCCATAGTACTTTGCGGCAATAGGAAGGTCGGCCCATGCTTCGCCTACTAGGTAAGCTTGTGGATTTACACTTTTTATATATTGATTAAAGTCTTGCCAATATTCTATCGTTTCTTGGGTGTCGGCTTGTGCATTTGCACCGCCTTCCATAGCAAAGCGTACTGCATCAAGCCTAAATCCTGCTACGCCTTTGTCGAGCCAAAACTTTGCCATTTTTTTCATTTCATTAGCCACATCTGGGTGGCGTAAATTTAAATCGGGTTGGCTTGCACCAAATGCACCATAATAATATTGCTTACGCGTTTCACTCCAATGCCATACGGCTTCTGGCTTGTCGTTATCGCTCCAAGCATGCCCCCAACCACTGCCTGCTTTAGGCATATCGTCACGCCATACAAAATAGTCGCTAAATGGCGCTTGTTGTTTTTCAGATTGTTGAAACCAATCATGCTGACTAGATATATGATTGATCACTAAATCTAGTATAACTTTCATACCTTTGTCATCAGCCGCTTTTATAAACGCTTCAAACTCAGCCATGCTGCCATAGTCACTTTCAACTTTATAAAACTCTGTAAAGTCATAGCCATGATAAGAAGGCGCTTCGAAAATAGGCGTTAACCACAGTGCATTTACACCTAACTCTTCTAGGTATGGGAGTTTTGCGGTCATGCCATTAAAGTCGCCATGACCATCGTTATTGCTGTCGTAAAAGCTGCGCGGCCAAATTTGATAAAATATGGCAGTTTGCCACCAATCTGCTGGCTGTTCTACTGCTTTAGTTTGCGCAGTAGTTACTGCGTTATTAGTGTTAGTATTTGTTGATGGCGCTGGCGCTGGCTTACAACCAGTTAATGTTAGTGCCAGTGCTAATGCACTCAAGGTAAAGGTTTTCATTTTATCCCCTTTGTTTTTGTTGTTTATGCTAATTGCTGTATCCCATTCAATTAAAGTGCAACTGTAATATGTTGCGAATGGTTTTAGCCTAATGGTTAGTTATTTTGCTGCCTCTGCCCTTGCCTTAAAAATGCAATGGTAGAGGCAGTAATTTGCTTTTATTTATAAAAATTAAGATTGTTTAACGCGCAATACGGCAACGGCTGCCAGTAAAAACGACACCGCGCCTATTAACAAAGCGTATATTGGTTGATTCTCAAAAAAGTGGCGTAATATAAGCCCTAAAATGCTGGCGGCTAACAGCTGGGGTATAACAATAAAAAAGTTAAATATGCCCATATAAACACCCATTTTACTGCTCGGCACCGAGGTACTTAACATGGCGTATGGCAGTGATAAAATAGACGCCCACGCAAAGCCAATACCTATCATTGGCCAAATAAGTAAGGTGGGATCTTTAATAACAATAAAGCTGGCTAAGCCCAGCGCGCCTAAAATTAGGTTAAAACAATGGGCGAGCTTTAAACCAACGCGCTTAACTATTATCGGAATACATATTGCAGCAAGTGCTGCAAAGCCGTTATACGCGGCAAATAATATACCTACCCAGTCAGCGCCGTTGTTATAAGCTGGGGAACTGGTGTCGCTGCTGCCGTAATGAAAACCCGTTACCGCTGAAGTGGTATAAATCCACATTGCAAATAACGAAAACCAGCTAAAAAACTGCACCCACGCCAGCTGCTTCATGGCTTCGGGCATAGTAAATACGTCGTTTAATACCTGATAAAAACCGCCCGATGTAAGTTGTTTAGTTTGCAAGGCTGCCGCTATAAACTGAACAACCCCAAAACTCACTAAACCACCAGCCAATAAATACAGTTCTTTTTCTAAATTTAAGGCGCTTACCAAGGCTAAAACGGCTAAGCCTAAAACACTAAATATTATGCCCCCTTTGCTAAAGTTAATATTAGCTGTTGGTTGGCTTTGAGAAGCAGGCTCTTCTTGTTGATTAAATGCAGCGAGTTGCTCTGGCGAGTATTCTTTGGTGGTTAGAATACTCCAACCTACAGCAACCAGTAAAATTACCGCGCCAAAGTAAAACGAATATTTTACTGAATCAGGAATTTGCCCAGCCGGTGCAGTATTGGCAATACCAAACCAGTTAGCCATCATCCATGGTAGTGCTGATGCAACTACAGCGCCAATGCCGATAAAAAAGCTTTGCATGGCATAACCTGTTGCACGCTGTTTTTTAGGTAGGTTGTCGCCAACTAAAGCACGAAACGGTTCCATAGTAACGTTAATTGACGCATCCATAATCCACAACATACCGGCAGCAACCCACAGCGTTGGTGAGTTAGGCATTATAAATAACGACAGTGTAGTTAAAATTGCACCATATAAAAAAAACGGACGGCGGCGACCTAACTTACCCCAGGTTTTATCACTCCAGTAACCAATAATAGGCTGTACAATTAACCCCGTTAGCGGAGCGGCTACCCATAAAATAGGTATATCATCAATGTCGGCACCAAGCGTTTGAAATATACGACTAACGTTACCGTTTTGCAGGGCAAACCCAAATTGAATCCCTAAAAAACCAAAACACATGTTCCATATTTGCCAAAAGCTTAGGTCAGGTTTATTGCTATTATTATTGTTCATTATTTACCTTATTGGTTAATACCGCGCTACTTAGTGCATTAAGGGTAAGTGTAAAACTTGCACCTTGATCGTTATTGCTCACTAACACACCGCTATGTGTTTCGAGTAAATCGTGTAACGCTGAATTTGCGCCTATATTTGCAGTTGTTTGGCTATTTAAGTTAATAGTGATTGTTTGTTGTTGCTCGCTAAAGTTGCTTAGTACCAAAATAACTTGGCGACCTAAACTACGTGAAAACGCAACAACCCTGTCGCTACCCTGTACGTTTAAAGCGTGCATATCACCGCCCACTACCGCAGGTAAGTTATTTAACGCCATTATGGCTTTGTAGTATTTTTGTAAGCTAGCTTGCTCAGGTGTTAAATTAGCACCATCGAACTGGCCGTTATTCATCCACGCTTGATGCGCAGGAACGCCAATATAATCAAAAATACTGGTACGGGTTGGCGTGCCAAACCCGGCGTTTTCAGAGCCATCTTCGCCTACATCTTGGCCAAAATATAACAAGCTAGGCGAGCGGCTAATTAACGTAGATACCACCATGGCTGGTTTGCCCCATAGCGCGTTACCTGCAAAATCGGGGCTGGCAATACGTTGCTCGTCGTGGTTTTCTAAAAAGTGCAGCATGTGCTGTTCTATATCGGCAACTTGCTGTTGTGCATCAAAAATAGTGCTCGCAGCTTGCTTATTTTGCATAATAGCTTTTAGCGTGTCGTAAAAACCCACCTTGTCGTATAAGTAATCCATTTTGCCCTGATGAATATAACCTCGGTACATTTTTGGGTTATATACTTCGGCAAGTAAAAAGGCATTAGGGTTTTGCATTTTGATTGCCGAATTTAAAAAGCTCCAAAATTCAACTGGCACCATTTCGGCCATGTCATAGCGAAAGCCATCTACGCCTTTATCTAACCAAAATAGTGCAATATCGCGAAATTTATACCAGCTGTTAGGTAGGTTTTTGTCTTGCCAAAATTCATAGTGCGCTCGGGCATCTTTAGTTGCAAAGCTTGCAGGTAGGGTTGGAAAGTCATAACTGCCATCGGGTTTAACCCCGTAGTTTACTTTTACAGTTTCGTACCAGTCGTTTATATCGGGCTTGGCTGCACGCGCGCCGTTTCCTGTCCATTTAGCAGGGCTTTCGTTAAACAAGCCATCGGCTAATGGGTGTGCATCTCCTCCTAAAACTTGGTATTGATCAGAGCTAGGTACTTGAAACGACTGCCCTGGCACATAATAAAAGTTATTATCACGCGCATATTCTTTGCTGGTATCGTCTTGCTCGCCAAAGTCTTTTACACCAGCAGGCCTAGCAATTGAATGATAGTTACGCGCCACATGGTTTGGCACAATATCAATAACCACTTTCATACCATGTTGATGAGTGCGCTCAATAAGTGCAGAAAACTCCACTAAGCGACGCTCTGGGTTTACTGCAAGATCTGGGTTTACATCGTAGTAATCTTTTATTGCATAAGGCGAACCCGCACGGCCTTTAACTACATCAGGGTCGTCTTGTTTTATCCCGTATTGGCTATAATCGCCCACCAGCGCATGATGCAACACGCCGGTATACCAAACATGGGTGGTGCCTAAATCTTTAATGCCTTGCAATGCGGCGTCATTAAAGTCGGCAAATTTGCCAACCCCATTTTGCTCCTTAGTGCCCCAAGGTACATTCACCGTTTGGGTGTTACCAAACAAACGAGTGAATACTTGGTATACAACTGGTTTGCTGATCTCATCTGCAGATTTAGTTAATTGCTCATTAACCTGATTAGCTTGTGTTTCGCTATCTGAGCAGCCTGTTAGGTAAATGCTGCTGGCTAAAAACAAAGGGCTATATTTAATTATCTTCATTATTGTCATAGTCTACTCTACTACTTTGTCGTTTTTGTTATGAATTTAATACTAGTGTGAAGCGCGACTGACTGACAGTCGCTGCATACGTATTCAGTTAAGCAATTTACTCTATCACTAATACTGTGGCGCTCATGGGTGCTAATGTTATTGCATCAGTTAAATTAATTTGCTGCTTAGTAAACAAGTTTGTTGCTGTTGTATGCAGCTTAAGCACCTCTTGCATATACTCTAATGACCAATTTTTAGCCTGCTTATTTTTATTCAAAAATACCAACACTATTTGCTCATCGGCTATACGTGCATAACTGTAAATACCTTGATGTGGACTAAAATGCGTTAGCTTGCCATAACCTAATGCAGGGCTTTGCTTTCTAAAATTAAGTAACGTACGTAGGGTTTGGTGCATATCACGCTGTGCATTTGTGAGCCCTTTACCTGTAAAGGCATTAACTGTTTGCCCAGCAAAGCCGCCCGGAAAATCAATACGAATATCGCCGTGGTCATTACTGCCTGTGTTATCGAGTAATACTTCGGTGCCATAATACATTTGTGCAATACCGCGGGTGGTAAGCAGCATGGTCATCGCCATTTTGGTTTTATTTAGATTTTGCTTTAGCTCAGTATAAACACGGCTCATATCGTGGTTATCGGCAAATACTAAAAGGTTATTTGGATTAGGGTATAAAAAATCATTGGCAAGTGATTGGTATACTTTAACCCAACCTGTGTTCCAGCTTTCATCTTCGTTTAAAGCTTGAATGAGCGCCTCTTGCAGCGAAAAGTCCATCACACTGGGTAAACTTGAAGTATAACCGTCGCTGTTATTTTTGCCCGCTTGCCAATACGATGCAATTGCTGGATTGGTAGTCCACTCTTCACCAACAATATTAAACGCTGGGTATTCGCTCATAATTGCTTTGGTCCAATTGGCTAAAAAAGCTTTGTCTGAGTATGAATATGTATCTACTCGAATACCGCTTAAATTTGCATACTCAATCCACCAAATGGTGTTTTGAATTAGGTAGGTTGCCAACAAAGGTTGACGCTGGTTTAAATCGGGCATGGTTTCTACAAACCAGCCATCGCTAAATTGACGTTTATCGAACTGGCTGGCGTGAGGGTCTTGAATGGTTTGCCTTGCATGACTAGTGGCATGTTTACCATTGGCAAACTCACCATTAAAATTAATCCAATCAGACGTTGGCTTGTCATTCATCCACACATGCTCAGAGCCAAAGTGATTAAGTACAAAATCCATCACTAAACCAATCCCCTGTTGCTGCGCTTTATTTGACAGCTCTTGGTAGAGTTCATTACTGCCCATACGGGGATCTATATTATAAAAGTCAGTAATAGCATAACCATGGTAAGAGTAGCTTGGCATATTGTTTTCAAGCGCTGGGGTTAACCACAATTGAGTTACCCCTAAATCATTTAAATATGGAAGTGCATTGATCACCCCTTGTAAGTCGCCACCGTGGCGCCCGCCTTTACTTTTTGGATCAGCGGCCTCTAACATGCCTGCTGCGGTGTCGTTACTGCTATCGCCATTTACAAAACGGTCTGGGTTAATTAAATAAAGGGTATCTTGGCTGTTAAAGCCTTTACGCTTGGCACTGTTGCTGCTGCGAGTATGTAACGGGTATTCAAAGCGCTCACCCGTTGGGCTGGTAAACACTAAGTCACCAGGCTTTGCTTGCGGCGTTATTTTTAGGTTTAAAAACGCATAATTAGGGTTATCTGTTTTGCTAATACTGATTAACTTAACCCCATTGTAGGGGATTAATTGCCACTGTTGTTTAGCAATGTTTGGCTCATGCAACATAACTTGCAATGCCTCATTTTGCATGCCAACCCACCAATTTTGTGGCGATACAGACATGGCCTGTGCCTTTGTTGCAGTAAATGGTATTGCAGTAAACAATGTTGTAGCAAACAGTGCTTTAATTAGCTTTTTCATTTAATTATTTTTCATCCTAGATAAAAATTCACTATGGGAAGGGAGTTGTTCAACCGTGTGGTTAATCAAAGCTTTTAAATCAGAAAATAATGCGAGCAGCTGCTCATCAGTTAGGGCGTTGGCTAATGGGTGATAATCATCTGCTTCAAGCCCCTGACCTATCATTACTTGCTGCCACGCTGGCTCGGAAAAAAGTTCGTCGTCTTCTCGAATGAGCTTGCCTGTTTGCTTGAACAAGGTTATTTTTTGTTGCAGAGTTTCGGGAATACTCATTTGCTGACATTGACGCCCAAATGCGCTATCTGTGCGGGTGGTAAGCTTATAATGTAAAATTATAAAGTCGCGTATGCGTTCTATTTCGGTTTTACTTTGCAGGTTATATGTAGTTACTTGCGAGTGTTTAATCCCATTATGCGGAAACAACTTAATTAATCGAATAGCCGCTGTTTGAATTAAATGAATACTGGTTGACTCTAACGGCTCTAAAAACCCACTTGAGAGTCCAATAGCAACTACATTTTTATGCCATTGTAAGCGTCGGCGCCCCGTTTTAAAACGGATCACCCGCGGCTCTGTTATTGCTTTGCCGGGCAAATTAGCGAGTAATTGCTGCTTTGCTTCATCATCTGTTAAATAGCGGCTCGAGAACACCAAGCCGTTACCAACTCTGTGCCGTAAAGGTATTTGCCATTGCCAACCAGCATTTTGGGCAATAGAGCGAGTATAAGGTACTGGCTCATTCGCTGATTCACTTTGCACTGCTACTGCGCTGTCGCAAGGTAGCCAATGCGACCACTCTTCAAAGCCTGTATTTAAGGTTTTTTCAATTAATAATGCACTTAGCCCGGTGCAGTCAATAAATAAGTCGCCCTTAATTACTGAGCCACTCTCAAGTGTTAATGCTTGTATATCACCTGACTGCTGACACTGCTGCACGCTTTTTATTTTACCTTCTACACGTTTAACACCGCGCTGCTGCGCAAGTTTTTTTAACAGTTTGGCATATAAGGTTGCGTCAAAATGATAAGCATAATGTAACCCTGGTAATTGGGTATTAGGCAAATTACGTAAATGGGCGAATTTACCTGCTTTTGCCGCTTGGTAGTTAACAGAAAAATCCCACAAGTCGGAGGCGTGGTTTTGCTGTTTTGCTTTTAGCCAAAAGTGATGAAACTCACAAAATGGAAAATCTTTACCTATGCTACCAAAGGCATGCATATATTTATGATTTTGCTCGCGCCAGTTTTCAAACTCAATCCCTAATTTAATCGTTGCTTGAGTGGCATTAATAAACTCATATTCATTTATGCCCAACGCGCCATTTAAATGCAAAATTGGCGGAATACTCGCCTCTCCTACGCCAATAGTCCCTATTTGATCAGACTCAACTAAGGTGATGTTGATCACGTTACCCAATACTTTATTTAATAAGGCTGCCGTGATCCATCCTGCAGTGCCCCCACCGGCAATTACCACATTTGTTATTTTATTATTCATTTAGTTTTCACCATGGTTGTTGAATAAACCAGTATTGAATGTGATATAAAAAAGCCCTTGTAAAGCAAATCACAAGGGCTTTTCAACGCTAAATAAAACTAGAGTTTATAACTAAAGCCTAGTAAAAATGTACGGCCATAATCTTGGTAGTCACGTATTTGTAGGTCGTTATCACCTTGCAGCGATACAAAAGGTTCTTCGGTAATATTTTGCACTTGGAAGGTAACACTTAAGCCAGCTAAGCTATCAAAACCGCCTTCGCTAAAGTCATAACCTAATTGTGCATCCCAAATTGTTTCGCCTTTGATATCAACTTGAGTGGTTTCAAAGCCTAAACCATATACGTCACCTTTAAAGTCACTACGTTTGCGCATACTGGTACGTGCTTGAAAACCGCTGTGCTCATAATAAAAGGTTAAGCTGTCGATTTGGTCTGATAAGCCTGGTAACTCATATTCGTTACCATTTTGATCACTCAAGTCTTGCTCTACACCTGTATGGCTAGCAATTAAACCAAAACCTTCTAGGCTTGGATGAAATACGCTAAATGGTAATGATAAAGATAGCTCATAACCCCAAAGGTCGCCTTCACCGCCATTTACTTTACCTGAGCCTGTCCCGGTAGACGTAGCTGGAATTTCACCTGTAGATGGGTCTGCAACACCTGTCATATCTACATCATAGGTACCATCAAAAATCCATTGCGTAATATCTTTGTAGAAGAATGCTGCAGCAAAGTAACCTTCTGCATCAAAATAGTTTTCGTAGCTTAGGTCAAAGCCTGTTGCTTCTTTAGGCTCAAGCTTTGGATTACCACCCGAAATGCTCCAAAAATTACCGTTATCGTCTGGTTGTGTTTGGCTGTAAGTGGCATTTATTGATGCATTCATTTCATCAAGACGTGCGCGCGAAATTGTTTTTGCTGCACCAAAACGTATTGTTTGCTCTTCATCAATTGCAAACGATAAGTTTATGCTTGGTAAAAAGTGGCTATAGTCATGGCTAACATCAGTAGGCGTTACAACAACTAAGCCATTAACTGTATTAGCAGCAGAGCCTTGTGATGATTGATCTGTTTGTACATAACGCGCACCAATATTACCCGTTACCGGAATTGAGCCAATTTCTGCGTTAATATCTAGCTGTGCAAATACTGCAATTACTTCTTCTTGAACAGTCCAAGATTGCGTTTTGTGCTTTTGGTTTGTAAGGCTTTCTTGTAATAGGTCGTAGTAGCCATCGTTTACTAAGCCGTTTGTATCGTAGGCAACCATGTTACCCATACCAATAAAGTCTAAGCTAGCAGACCCTTCACGGTATTGCTCAGGAATAGCCAACATACCTGGATTGGCAAGCGAGAAGTCTTTTAAGGTCATGTAATACCCTTCAGACAACTTACTTTTTTCGCGATCCCGATATGAAACACCAAAGCTTACTTTACTAAAATACTCATTTTCGAGTGCTTTGCTCGCAGCAAGCTTTAATGTTTGTAGTTCATCGTTAATTTCTGGGGCATTAATAAAACCGTCTTGTGCTGTGTTTTCATAAGCAGTGCCCATTAAACCGTATTTGTCGTTAAGGGCTGAACTCGCTCCCCAAGATAACGGGCCGCCTAATTGAATAAGATCATAATCACTGTAATCTAATTCATGACTAAATTGCGCGCCAGTATTGCCACCATCAAAGGCATAACCTATGTTATCAGCCACGCCATTTGCATCGCCACGCCCTGTACCAGAGTAACTTTCGATACTCCAAATTTCACGTTTTACTTCAGATACACTGGCATCAAACTCTAACGACCATGAATCATTAATATCGTATTTAGTGTTAAAACCAAATTGCGTTAGCTCAGCATTACGTTCTTCATAATCGTTACGAACGACAACTCGTTGCCCTTGTGTAACTGCACTGGTGATAAAACCAGACGACTCATCTATTTCAGCGCTTGAAGCATCTATTGTGCCTTGGCCCCATGCAAAAGGTACTTCTATACCACGTAATATCTTCTCATCTGAAAAATCAACATAAAGCGCATCAAACGTCATGTTTAAACGATCAGTTGGTGCGGCTTCAAGTACAAACATTGCTGAATCACGTTCAAGTGTTGATGAGCGCACATAAGGTTTTGCACCACCTAATATAGAATATTGCTCGCCAGCTGCTTCAAATTCAGGGTAGCCCCATGAGTTCCATCGTTTTTCTTGGTTTGGTGAACTCATTTTATTATAAGCAAACGCAACACCTATGGTGTCATCTGCAAACTGGTCAATGTACGAAATTGTGCCGCGATAACCACTGTCGTTGCCATCAGGGTTTAATTTATCAAAACCTGTTTGCTCTAATTGGCCATTAAACATGATCACACGCTCACCTTTACTTAAAGGCTTAACGGTTTGCATGTCGATTACACCAGCAATACCTTCTGCATCAAGACTTGCATTAGGCGTTTTATAAACGGTTACACCGCTCATTATTTCTGATGGGTACAGGTCAAATTCAACACCACGGTTGTCACCAATAGAAACTTGCTCGCGACCATTAAAGGTAGTGGCACTTTCATTTTCGCTAAAGCCACGCACACTTACACGACTTGCTCGGCCATCAAGACGCTGCGCGGTTAAACCCGGTAAGCGTGCAATAGATTCTGCAATAGATGAGTCTGGTAATTTACCAATATCTTCAGCAGAAATTGACTCTACAACCTGTGTAGAAAAACGTTTGGTGTTTATTGACTCAACTAAACTGCCACGAAAACCTTTAACTTCGATGATTTCAACGTCTTCTTTTTTTATTGTATTTTCTTGCGCGGCAGCAGTAGCAAAGCTTGATAAACCAGCAGCTGTTAATGCCAACGTTAATATACTTGGTTTGAACATAGACATGATGTTTTTCCCGTTACCCATAGTGTGATCCTCGCTTTGTTTGAGTGATAGTCAAACAAAGTGAGCTAATTTTGTTGTCAGGATTAATGTTAACGCTCTCTTCATTTTATTAACAACTTTATGCATACGTATTCAACACTTGCACATTGACATTATATTAACATAAAAACAACCTGAAACATCATAAACCATTGTTTTTATTGTCTTTTATAACTTTACATTAATTTCTTAATAAATTTAGTTAAGTAATTATATTTATCAATAAAAGGAGCATGTTGTTAAATTTAAACTGAATAAAAATAACCATATTTAAGCTGTTCCCTGCTCTGTATACGCTTATTGTTGGGCGTACAATTGGTAAGACCAATGAAGTATAGAGGCGATTAACTCAAGCCATTGTTAATAATGATTAAAATAAGAATTAACCTATAAATCAATTTAAAAACCTTAATTGGTAAGGTTGTTTTCTCGCTAATTTAAAATATTTAATTGGTTTTTAGTGATTTTTTTAATACTTAAAAAGTGTGTATTTTACTGCATACGTATGCAGTATTTTTACAAAATCACGGGCTTCACGTATGGTTTTAGAAATATTATATGGTGAGTTAACAAACCATATTTAGCGTAATCGAAATACGGTGTGCAATGACGGAGAAAAGCATGGCCCAACAGCAGTGGTACAAAGGTGCGGTAATTTATCAGGTTTATCCGCGTAGCTTTCAAGATAGCAACAATGATGGTATTGGTGACTTAAAGGGGATAATTAATCGCATTGATTATATTAAAAGCTTAGGTGTTGATGCTATTTGGATTTCACCTTTTTTTAAATCGCCAATGAAAGACTTTGGTTACGATATTAGCGACTACCGAGATATTGACCCAATATTTGGTGATTTAAACGATTTTGATGCGCTAATTGAACAAGCGCATGCCCGCGATATTAAAATTATTATTGACCAAGTACTCAGCCATACCTCTGATCAACATCAATGGTTTTTAGATAGCCGCGAAAATACCACTAATGATAAGTCTGATTGGTATGTTTGGGCTGAGTCAAAAGAAGATGGTACAGCACCTAATAATTGGTTATCTATTTTTGGCGGCCCGGCATGGCAGTGGGAGCCGCGCCGAGGTCAGTATTATTTACACAACTTTTTTACCGAGCAGCCCGATTTAAACTTTCATAATCCAGATGTTAGACAAGCTGTGCTTGATAACGTGGAATTTTGGCTGAAAAAAGGTGTAGATGGCTTTAGGCTCGATGCAATTAACTTTTGCTACCACGATGCGCAATTACGCGACAATCCTGCAAAACCAAAAGATAAGCGCCAAGGCCGCGGTTTTAGTGAAGATAACCCGTACGCGTTTCAGTATCACTATTACAACAACACCCAACCAGAAAACATCGAATTTATGCAAGATATTCGTGCCTTACTTAATAAGTATCCAGGTGCGGTTTCATTGGGTGAAATATCATCTGAAGATTCACTCGCTACCATGGCGCAGTATACCCAAGGTGACGATAAGCTACACATGGGCTACAGCTTTGAATTACTCACTGATGACTACTCTAGTGAATACATTAGAACAACAGTGCAAACGCTTGAGCAGCAAATGACTGAAGGTTGGCCTTGCTGGGCGTTTAGTAACCATGATGTAGAACGTGTTGCGAGCCGTTGGAGCGACAATGGCGAAATTAACCCTGCCCAATGTAAAATGCTTACAGCCCTACTCGCTTCACTGCGTGGTAGTGTATGTATGTATCAAGGGGAAGAGCTAGGTTTGGGCGAAGCAAACGTGGCCTTTGAAGACTTACAAGACCCTTACGGAATTACATTTTGGCCTAACTTTAAAGGACGTGATGGCTGTAGAACTCCAATACCTTGGGAAAATGAGCAAGTAGATTATGCTGGGTTTAGTGAAAATAAGCCTTGGTTGCCTGTAGACACAGCACACAAATCTCAATCGGTAGCAGAGCAAAATAGCGATAAAAACTCTATTTTAAACGCGTACCGTGAATTTATGGCTTGGCGTAAAACGCAAGCGGTGATGATTACAGGCGATATTGAGTTTATCCAAACGGCTGAACCGATCCTGGCGTTTTATAGAACACTTAATAATGAAAAAATGCTGTGTGTATTTAATTTAAGTGCGCAACAAACAAGATTGAGTTTGCCGGTAGCTATAACTAAAGCGTATGACACGCTTTCGCATCACAATGCTACTTTGAGTAATAACCAGCTAATAATGAATGGTTTTGGCTGCTATTACGCCCAATGTAGCTAAAAGTCATTTAATATAAAAACAAAAGCCTGAGTACGCTCAGGCTTTTTTATAGCTTACAACTTAATGACTGCTAGTTTTACAGTTTAAATAATCGGTAAACGCAAACAGTACCCCTGAAACAACAAAGGTTAGGTGGATTACTATTTTAAATATAAGCTGATCTGATGAATATTGTGCTGAGTTTAAAAATACTTTTAATAATTCCACAGCAGAAATAGCAACAATTGCACTGATCAGTTTCATTTTCAAACCGGAAAAGCCAACTTTTCCCATCCAAGCAGGTCTGTCTTCATGGTTATTAGTTTTAAGCTTAGACACAAAACTCTCATAACCGCTAAAAATAACTATCATTAACAAGCCAGCTAAAAGCGTGGTGTCAACCAATGTTAGAATAGCAACTAACATATCTTGATTAGACGCACTAAATACTGAGCTCCCCATATAGTAAAGCTGCTTAAAAAACTTTATTAATAATACTATTACCGCAAATAATAACCCAACAAAAAATGGTGCTATTAACCAACGTCCATTAAATATAAAACACTCCAATACCGATTCTATTTTATTTGTTTTGGTTGGCTTAGAGCTTGATGATTCGTCCATGTATGATCCTAATTACCATTAAAATTTAACATTAACTTATTTCCTATTCTAATACAATGAGTTGAGCCTATTGCAATTTTAGTATTCCTTATCCTGACGATAAAAATATTTCGTTATCTTTTATTTCAAATTCGATTAAAAATCAGCATACCAACAGAGTTGTTCTGGCTTGGGTACACTTGTTTTAAATAACAATTGTCATAACATTTTTTAGGAATAAACAAATGAACAAAGCATTGCTAGCATTAATCGTAGCACCTCTATTTGCACTGTCTGCACTTAATGTGGTTGCAGAAGATGCGGCGGACGCTTCAGCTGAAACAGTTAAAGAATACACAGAAATGTGTGTTAACTGGGCTAAAGATGACGACGTAAGCAATGAAGAGCTTTATGGCTATGTATTAAAGTGCGTGAATGATGAGCTTGTATCAGAAGGCTACAAAAAGGTCTCTGCAGTAAAAATTTAATTAAGTTTATTGTCTAATTAAGTCTATTGCTAATACAGCCGTTGCGAACACTTTTAATTAGATATAAAAAAACCGGAATCGACACTCAAAGTGTATTCCGGTTTTTTATTGCTTTCAAAAAGAGAAAAATTAAATACTTATATTAGTATTATTTATTCATCATCTTTTTTAGTTTTTGCTTTAGCCTTAGTTTTAGCAGGCGCTTTTTTGGCAGCTGCTTTCTTTTTTGGTGCTGCTTTTTTCTTCGCTTCTTCAACCCACTTACCCGCAACATAATGCGCAGTCCAACCGGTCGCTTTACCGTCGACTTCGGTCATTACATACTGCTCTTTATTTTTACGGCTGTAGCGTACAACAGCTAAGTTTCCATCTGGATCTTGTGCTGGTGCATCGGCTAAGTAATAAAACTTAGGTGAAATACGGTCTCTAAAGCGTTGTAACTCTTCAACCTTAGGCGCACGTGTTTCGCGCGATTTAGGGAAGGTATTTGCAGCCAAGAAAATACCTGCAGCGCCATCACGTAAAACAAAATACGCATCTGACTTTTCACATTCTAATTCGGTAATGTGAACAGGGTCTTCTTTTGGCGGCGCAGCTTCACCGTTTTTAAGTAACTTACGGGTATTTTTACACTCATCGTTATTACAACCAAAGTACTTACCAAAACGTCCCGATTTTAATTCCATATCCGCGCCACACTTATCACATTCAATAAGAGGCCCGTCATAGCCTTTAATTTTAAACGTGCCCTGCTCAACTACATGGCCACTACATGCTGGGTTATTACCACATACATGTAATTTACGGGTTTCGTCGATTAGGTATGAATCCATTGCCGTTTCACAAATTGGGCAACGTTTCATTTGCATTAATGTTTCGGTTTCAAGATCTTCTGCATCGGCACTGTCTGCGGCAACTGCTTCATCGCCCGATACTAAGTTCATCGTTGTTGTACAACGCTCTTTTGGTGGCAAGTTATAACCAGTACACCCTAAGAACACGCCAGTAGATGCGGTACGGATACCCATTTTACGGCTACAAGTCGGACATTCAATATCAGTTTCGACCATTTCATTAAGACGCATTCCGCCATTTTCAGGCTCGTCTTTCGCAACAGTTAATTGCGTTGAAAAGTCGGCATAAAACTTATCGAGTACTTCGGTCCAAATGCGCTTGCCTTCGGCGATATCATCTAAACGACCTTCCATTTTGGCAGTAAAGTCAAAGTTCATTAAGTCTTCAAAATTTTCTACTAAGCGGTCGGTAACTATTTCACCCATTTTTTCAGCGAAGAAACGACGGTTTTCAACCCGTACATAACCGCGATCTTGAATAGTAGAAATAATAGATGCATAAGTAGATGGGCGGCCAATACCACGTTTTTCAAGCTCTTTTACTAAACTCGCTTCGCTAAAACGCGCTGGCGGTTTAGTAAAGTGTTGCTTAGGGTCAAGTTCAATTAACGTTAATGTTTCGCCTACTGTTACTGCAGGTAAAGACTGATCTTCTTCGTTCTTTTTACGAATAGCAGGCTGTACTTTAGTCCAACCATCAAAGCGTAGCACACGGCCTTTGGCTTTTAGTTGGAAGTCATTTGCTGCTACCGTTAATGTCGTTAAGTCGTATTCTGCAGGTACCATTTGGCACGCTACAAATTGACGCCAAATTAGCTCATATAGTTTTTTAGCATCGGCATCAACCCCTTCAATATGCCCCGAAAGCACAGTTACACTAGATGGACGAATTGCTTCATGCGCCTCTTGTGCATTGCCTTTTGAGCTATAATTAATAGGATCTTTAGGTAAGTATTTTTCACCAAATTGCTCTGTTACATATTCGCGACACATAGCAACCGCATCTTTTGACAGATTAGTTGAGTCGGTACGCATATAGGTAATGTAACCGCCTTCGTACAAGCGCTGCGCTAGCATCATGGTTTTTTTAACGCCATAGCCTAAACGTGTACTGGCTGCTTGTTGCATAGTTGAGGTGATTAAAGGCGCACTTGGGCGACTTTTACTTGGTTTTTCGTCAACGCTTATAACTTTATATTCTGCATTCTCAAGGCTTTTAACTGCTGCGCTTGCCTGAGCTTCATTTACTGGCTTAAATGGCTTGCCTGCTTGTTTGGCTACTTCTAAGCGTAACTCTGACTCTGCATTTTTAACGTCAGCATGAATATCCCAAAACTCTTCAGGTATAAACGCTTTAATTTCGCGTTCACGCTCAACGAGTAAGCGTACTGCTACCGATTGAACACGTCCAGCCGAAAGTCCACGTGCCACTTTTGCCCACAGTAAAGGAGATACCATAAAACCAACAACACGGTCTAAAAAACGACGTGTTTGCTGCGCATATACCATATCGGTATTAAGCTCACCGGGTGTTTCGAATGCTTGCTGAATTGCGTTTTTTGTAATTTCGTTAAAAACCACACGCTTATATTTTGCAGGCTCACCGCCAATAATTTCTTGGAGGTGCCAAGCAATTGCTTCCCCTTCTCTATCCAAATCCGTTGCGAGGTATATTTGGTCAGCGTTTTCGGCAAGCTTTTTAAGCTCTTGTACTACCTTTTCTTTTCCTGGCAGTATTTCGTAATGTGGTTCCCAGCCTTTATCAGGGTCAATGCCCATACGCGCGACTAAGTTAGAATAGTCTCGTTGCTTTTTATACGCTGCTTTCTCTTCAGGTGGTAATTTACGCACTTCAGCCGGCGTTTTAGTCGCTGGCACTTTGTTTTTTCCAGAACCTGAAGTAGGTAAATCTCGCACGTGTCCAATACTGGACTTTACGATGAAGTCATTACCTAAATATTTATTAATTGTTTTAGCCTTAGCAGGTGACTCTACAATTACTAGCGATTTGCCCATAGTTGCCTATTTCTAACCAAGTTTTTTAAAATGTGTTTAGCCGACATAAGCGGCACGAATATTTATAGGTATATCTACAAACACTAATTGTTACAAGCTTTTAATACAAACTTTTCAGTTTTAAGCGAATAAACGAACAATTTCTGCATTTAATTTAAACAAACAGGTGTTTTTAGAGTAATTGATGGGGAATATATAGAATAGAAACAAAAAATGCCAACCTTATGGTTGGCATTTTTATAATTAAACCGTTTTAAGGCTTAGGTTCATCTAAAATAGACATGACAGTATATTGTGTTTTAACTCCCCCAGGGGTTTCAAATTCAATATATAAAAATCCTGAGTCAACATCATTTGGTTGTGACTCCTTCGTTATATTTACTGTTACTGAGTTAGGTACCTTTTGCGCCGTATTTACAACTGTGTAATCTGTTAACCCTCGCAATATTGCATTATCAGACGTTACTGTTACTTTGGTGCCTGCCGGTAGTGGGTTATTATGAATATCACTAAAGAAAATCGTAATCGAAATTGCACTGTAAGGTGTTGAGTCACTAATATCAATAAGGTTAATATCACACATATTTGCCATATCTGAAGGCTCTAAACTAATACCATCGGTTAATGTGCAATCGTTTAACGCTGTCACAGCTCTAATATAAGGAGTACTTCCAGACATAACTAGTTCTGACTGACTTCGTACATTAACAGTTTCACGTGTACAAGCGCCCACAGCTAAAGCTTTATCGCTACAAAGTAAACCATTATATATTGAATCACCGGCATCATATTTACCATTATCTAAAGCACCTGAGCGCTCAACATACCACTCGTTCTCCCCTCCATTTGAATCAACTGGATCTGCAGGGGCTGATACGTTGCCATCAAAAATACCATTTTCATTAAAATCGATAAATGCTTCGGGCAAATCCTGTAAAGTCGAATCAAACTCACCTTGATTAAATTCACCATTTGCCGATACATCATTAAATGATTCCTCGCCTACTGCATATGCTAGTAAGCTTACACGCCCACCTAATGGGTGATCAATTGGGGCTTGCAATGGTGCATCTGCGAGCGTTAAAGGAACATTCTTAATATCAAGATAACTAATTAAATTACCATTTAAATCAAGTTGCGACTTTCTAATACCTAAGCTACAAGGTGCTGCTTTTCCAAAAAAGCGGTCACATTTATCTGCAACCGAATTTTTGTAGATACTATAATGATAAGGTATTGGGTTTTGACTACGCCATTGTGCTGTACATACGCCATCTATGGTACGACACAATAATAAGTCACTAAATTGAGCACCATCAATTGTACCCACTGCTCCACCTTCGCTTGCTAAATAAACAGCTGTATTATCTGGTACAAAGTTATTAAAGTGATCAGCAGCATAAACGGTTAGATCAACAATTACGCCAGCTTGATTTAAGGACTCCGTATTAAACGTTTGTACAGCAAGCGTAAAACTATCCTGATCGGGTATACCTGTAGTAACTGTTAAATCATTAGAGACTATTGAAATAGTGCTACTTTCAACTTGATGAGATGCAATAACAGAAAGTACACCCGCTGATTTACCTGAGCGTACATTGACAGTCGCAATACCGTCATTATTTGTAAACTGATAGAGGTTATCTAAGGATGCGCCACCTGAATTTTGCGACAAAGCAAAATTTATACGTTTTTGACCAACTGGATTACCATTAATATCTAGTAACTTAAAAGTAAGTAATGAGTTTTCTGTGAGTGACTGACCGCCAACTCCCTTTATTGCAAGTACTTGGTGGGAAGCATTAATAAATGAAATAGATCCTGTTTTAGCAGCAGCAACATTAATGTTAATCGTTTTCGTTGCTACATTGCCTCCAGTTACAACCGTTGCAGAGATAGTGTCCACACCATTACAGCCATCTGCTTTGTACGTTGCTGTAGCCTTACCGCCAATACTTGTAACTATGTTATCAATTGTTGCTTTAGGAGTCGCTTCTTCAGAACAAGCTGAGGTGAACTGTACTTCCAACGGCGTTGTGAATAATGCACCTGAACTATCAACAACATCAGCGGTAATAATTGTTGTAGAACCTGCCGATAATATATCGCCAGGTAATATCCCTGCGGTTAAATTTACATCAACCTGTACTGCATTTATTTCAAATAATGATATTGCACTGCCACCCTGCGATGTTAATTCTACTTGCCCAGCACCTGAACTTTTTCCTGATAACAAGTTTAAAACCGCCACCCCAAAAGAATCAGTTTTTGCAGTCAAGCTCTCTGGCAGTAGGGTACCTAACGATGTTGTTGCATTTACTAAAACGTTACTTGCGGGCTCATTAGTATCAGGCCTTGTTATTTTTGCATATATTATTGCTTGTTGATTTAAAATATTATTATTTTCAACACACGAATTTGGATCTAGTTCAAAAGTATCTCGAGCAATATTCAACCACCCATCTGGGCAGTTTTGCAATATTTTTATTACTATATTAGCGTTTGAACCACTGCTTTTCGGCTCATCTCCAATAGTATAAAACCCTAATTTATCCGAGCCTTCTGCATAAGTGGCTATTACTGTACCCGCACCTTCAATATTTCCGGCTGTGAGCTTTATAACAGCAGTACCATTAGCGTCGGTTAAAGCACTTCCTGTAGAAGGAATAAATGTACCTAGAGTCGTTGTGAAGCTCACTTCTTGTCTTACTACTGGGGAGCCACTACTATCTGTAACTGTTGCAATAACTTCAAGTGGTGTATCAACAGTGATAACTCTATCTTCAAAGTTCAGTGCAACAATTGTTGCTTTTTCTGTTACATTTCCAGAAGTATCACCATTTCCACCTACACTGCCCTCCTTTTCAAGTGAGCCACCACCACCACAAGCTGTGATAAAAAAGCTGAGCATCATAATGCTTAGCAGTCGTGTTAAAGGCATAAACCTCTCCCTAGCGTTATTATTATTAACTTTGTATTGTTTACCACATGTTAACCTATAACTTAGTCTAAAATCACAGTTTTTTGATACTTTCTTTGATAAAAAAATTTAAATTATTAATAAATTTTTCTGTATAAATATTTACATGCTGGTAGGCTGTGCCAAATTTATAAAAAATAGATTGGAAATATGTCGAAAATACGTTCAATGAGCTTAACAACTCGCATAATGATAGGCATGGCATTAGGTATTGCCGTAGGCTTTTTATTTCAAGCTATATTAGCTGGTGAAGACGATTACCTAATACCACTTGGGTTATTCTCTTTGCCAATTAAAGCTTTTTTTGTTGATGGAATTTTTCACATTGGTGGGCAAATATTTATTGCCAGCTTAAAAATGCTGGTTGTTCCTTTAGTATTTGTATCTTTAGTGTGTGGCACATGTAGCTTAAGCGATCCTAAAAAATTAGGCAGCTTGGGTGGTAAATCAATTGGTTTATATTTAATTACCACAGCCTTAGCTATTACTCTGGCTATTACTTTGGCTTTACTGTTTAGCCCTGGCGTAGGTATTGACTTGCCAACAGATGCAAGTTACGACGTATCTGAGGCACCTACCTTAGCGCGCGTTATTATAGATATGTTTCCAACCAACCCTTTTGAAGCTATGGCAAAAGGTAATATGCTTCAAGTTATTGTTTTCGCATTACTGTTTGGTATTGCTATGGCACTTAGTGGTAATGCAGGAAAACGCGTAGCGGTGGTTTTTGAAGACCTTAATACGGTAATTTTAAAACTAGTTACTTTGTTAATGAACGTTGCGCCTTACGGGGTGTTTTTCTTAATGGCAAAGTTATTTACTACCATAGAGTTAAACTTAATTGTTAGCTTGGCTAAGTACTTTTTTGTAGTGGTTGCCGCTTTATTATTACATGCGTTTGTAAATTACAGTTTGTTATTAAAACTATTGACTGGTTTAAACCCTGTAATTTTCTTAAAGAAAATGAAACACGCCTGTTTGTTTGGTTTTAGTACTTCAAGTTCAAGTGCAACTATGCCAATTACTCTTGAAACAGCCACTAAAAAACTCGGGGTTAATAACTCTGTTGCTTCATTTACTATTCCGCTAGGTGCAACCATAAACATGGATGGCACTGCCATTATGCAAGGGGTTGCCACTGTATTTATTGCACAAGTGTTTAGTGTTGACTTAACCATTTCTGATTACTTAATGGTAATTTTAACGGCTACGTTAGCGTCTGTTGGCACGGCCGGCGTACCGGGTGTTGGCTTAATTATGTTAGCAATGGTACTTAATCAAGTAGGCCTACCAGTAGAGGGTATTGCAATAATTATTGGTGTAGATAGATTGCTAGATATGACCCGCACTGCAGTTAATATTACGGGTGACTGTATGGTTACCTGTGTGGTTGCTAAATCTGAAGGTCAGCTAGATGAGTCTATTTATAATGACCCAAATGCAGCGAAAGATTTAGAAAACATAAGTAAATCTATGAATTAGTAAATAACTTCGCATTAAAAAACCCTTGATTAATTCAAGGGTTTTTTATTGGCCAAAGCTAATTAAGCTTAAAGTAATCCACTATTTATGGATTTAATGATTTAAACTTAGAAACTAAATTAACCCCTGCCTTATTAACTGCACTACTAAAGCCAAGTGCTAACTTGTCACTTAAACCTTTTTTAATCTTATATTTAATCTTATAAATTTGACGCTCATCTTGTTGTTCAAGCAAAGCATCATCACTGGTTTTTATAACATCCACCAAGCCTTTCTCTATTGCTTGAGTTGCAAACCAATGCTCACCTGTAGCCACTGAGCTTATATCTAAACTTGGGCGCTGTGTGCTTACGAAAGTTTTGAATAAGCCATGAGTTTGCTCAATTTCTTCACGAAACTTTTCACGCGCTTTATCGGTGTTCTCACCAAATAAAGTAAGAGTACGTTTAAACTCGCCTGCGGTTATTTGCTCAAATTCCACATCGTTTTTCTTTAATATTTTATTAAAGTTAGGTATTTGCGCTATTACACCAATCGAGCCTACAATAGCAAATGGCGCTGCAATAATTTCATCAGCAACACAGGCCATCATATAACCACCGCTTGCTGCTACTTTATCTATAGCAACACTCAAAGGTATACCTGCATTTTTAATGCGCTGTAACTGTGAAGCTGCAAGCCCATAACCATGTACTACCCCACCACCACTTTCTAAACGAATAAGAACTTTATCTTTGCTCGCATCTGCAATAGAAATAATAGCGGTTATTTCCTCTCTTAAACTCTCTACTTCATGTGCATCCATACTGCCTATAAAGTCAACCACATATAATCGCGGTTTTGGCTCTTTACTGTCATTTTTTTTATTGTCTGCCTTAAGCTTTTTTTGATGTGCTTTAAGTTCTTTTTTACCTAAAGTATTGTGTAAAAAGCTTTGTTTAATATTATCTAGTTGCTCAGATATATTATCTATTTGTATTTCACCCTTTTTAGCTTTTGGCTTAACTGCCGCACCAACTATCAGCATTAAAATAATGGCTATAGCAATAACAAAAGTAACCGTTTTAGCGAAAAACAAACCGTATTCGTATAAAAATTCCAACACTTTTCTCCATTTATAAATTTCAGCTAATTTAGCATGCTTTTTAACAAAAAAAAGCCACTAAACAGTGGCTTTGGTTACTTAATTGCGTTGTAAGCTATTAATCGGTCACAACATCACTATTTGTAATTAACAACAAACGACCACGAGCGGCTAAGTAAGTTGCAATTTGCAATTGCATTTCAGAGTTAGCAGCAAAGCTACCTGCAGCATCCGATCCCGCCTCTTCACTAGGCGCTGGTGTTAATACTGAACCATGATGCCCTTTTGTAAATTTAACTAAATAGCTAGACGGCGTGGCACTAGGTGCTTGTGATGTGCTCACTGTTTCTAAGCCCATAAAGTTGGCCAGTGGTAAACTACCTGCAAGCGGATTGCTAGCAACACTTGGAGGTATAACTTGGTCTGGCTTATTGCCTGCGCCATCGCCCACTACCACGTTCATATATACAGGCGTTTCGAGTGCTTTAACGGTTGCGGCATAATTAGTTGGGTCGCCACTATCTAGTGCAGTTTGTGCTGCAAAAGCAAATTGTGTCATTACGCCTTTAATATTTGCCAGCTTACCCGTTTCGCCAGCCATAGTTAAAGCCGTTGCATATTCGGTGTAACCACAGCTTAAGAAGGCTTGCATATCAGACTGTAACGCACCACAGTTAGAAATTGCATCACCTTGTAAAAATGCATTAAATTCAGTTGCTTCGGTTGTACCTGCTTGTGATAACACCGAGCCTTGAATAAATGGGCCAAATGTTGCAGATTCTAATAAGAAACTGGCAATACCACCGCCGCCACTTGCAAGCGCAACTGTATTAACGTTAAACAGTGGGTCAAGTGATTCAGCCATTGGGCTATTTGCTTGGGCAATAAACGCCGGCGCTACAATTGAACCCAGTGAGTGACCAACATAGCTCACATCTCGTGGGTTTAAAGTTGGGTCGCCTGAAAAATTAATACCTAATCTTAGTGCTAATAAATCAGCCGACGACTGACGTAAGCTATCACGGGCAACTAGTAGTGAGCTTAAATTCATATAACTAAGTACCGAACCTGTGGTTGCATTAAAGTCATCGTTACCGTCAGCATCTACATCAATTCCTCGCTCGCCATGGCGCGGATGATCAATTGCAATTGTGGCAAAACCCTGAATAGAAAGCTGCGCCGTTAAAGCAAGCATGGTTTCTTTATTGGTAGTAATACCATGCTGCATAATAACTACAGGCCAGCCACTTTCAGGCATAGCAATAGGTGCTAATTGTAAACTTGCGCGCACACCATTAATTATAGGCAAAATAGGTTTGGTAATTTGCACTGGTACTTTTTCTACACTCTGCTCTTTTGGTATAGAATTATATTTGGTTAAATGACGCGTGCTATCTAACCCTAAATCACGTAGTTTTCCATCGCTTAATGCGGCACATGCGCCGTCATTTTCACTAATTGGATCAGTAGGAAATGCAGCACCTGCTTGTGCTTTATAACCCAATACAGCAACTGCGTTATCACACATGCCTTGCCAATAAGTGTCGTTTAAATCGCTATTTTTTTTACCTGTAGGCGTGCCTAAATACTGGGGTAGATTAATACTACCACGTTGATATTGTACGCCCGCAAACACATCAGGGAAATAACTGAATTTTCCTTTTACTGTGGTCATATCTTGATTTGGAATGCTCAGCACCGGTTTAGTTAAATTTGGATTTTGCAGGCTCGCTGCTAATAACTTTTTAATTGTACCAAGCACAGGGCCTGCCGATTGCATGGTCATTGCAGCAGAAAAAATAATTTCATCTTTAGTAATATTGCCTGAACTAACAACCACATTTTCGTAGCTATTAACAGCCCCCTGTAACGCTAGTTGTGATGGCGTAATTAACGGCGCTTCTTGTTTTACTGTAGCGTAAGTAGATGACGGCTCAATAGCACGCCCTTGTGAGTCTTTGAGCTCTGTGGTTAATACATTAATATAAGAGCTGCCGGCTTTAAATGGCTTAAGTGGAATAACCGCCACCGCATCACCAGATGCCTGGGTGATAAAGTCCACACCAAATTGTAGTTCACCTACTAATTTACAGGCAGCACCTGCAGGTGCTTGTGAGCATTGTTCATCTGTTAAACTTGCTCCCATTATTACTTCAAAAATACGTACTGAACCTGGTGTACCTGCAGAGGTGGCATCTAGGCTTACATTTGGTGGGAAAGTTAAATCTATTTTAAAAGGAACTTGAGTAGACCAGCCATCAAGCGCACCTAGTGCAAGTTGAGGGTTAGCATAAGCAGCACGAGGAATTGACACATTAGCGTCATTTAACTCCCCAGGAATATTTAAAGTACCATCTTGGGTACCGCTCATTAATAAATCATTGGGTACAGATATAACCCCATTAGCGGGATCAAACTTTACCGTCGCTTTTGGGATAACTGTAACCGAATCGTTTTTAACATCTTCTAGCGTTTCTCCGCCGCCACAACCTGCAAGAGCAGCTGTAACCGAGAGTGAGAGTAGCATTTTTTTCATATTGTTGGCTCCGCACATATCTTATTTTTATAGTGTGTTTATTAAGTATATTAAGTTAAAACAATGTAATCAGTTTATTAATGAGACATTAGACCAGTTAAACTTAACGTAAACTTTCTACTTTCGCCACCTAAATTTACAATAAATTCGATTACTTAATGTTTTGCTATGTTAAAATCAAAAAAAATTCATCCATGGGTACTTTTATGAACACCTATCAAGCTGCTGAAAATGCACTTAAAGATAAAGTTATTTTAATCACCGGCGCAGGTGATGGAATTGGCCGAGTAGCTGCAATTACATACGCTAAATACGGCGCAACTGTTATTTTACTAGGCAAAACAACTAATAAACTAGAATGTGTTTATGATGAAATTGTTAAAGCAGGTTATCCACAACCGGCAATAGTCCCTATGGATTTAAAAGGCGCAACTAAGCAAAACTACCGCGATCTGGCCGCCACGATAGAGTCTCAATTTGGCTGTCTTGATGGTTTATTAAATAATGCGGGCATTTTAGGCACGTTAGGGCCACTTGAGCACTTTTGCTCGTCAACTTTTGAAAACATAATGAAGGTTAATGTCACCGCGCAAGCTATGATCACTAAAGCGCTGTTTCCGGTACTGCGCAAATCTAAAAATGCATCCGTGGTATTTACATCATCTGGCGTGGGCCGTAAAGGTCGCGAATTTTGGGGGCCTTATGCTATTTCGAAATTTGCTGTAGAGGGCATGATGCAAACATGGGCATGTGAAGTAGGTAAAACCAATATACGTATTAATTGTATTAACCCTGGTGCTACACGCACTTCAATGCGCGCTAGTGCTTATCCTGGTGAAGACCGAGATAAACTTGCAACACCTGAAGACTTAATGCCTACTTACTTATATTTAATGAGTGATGATTCGAGTAATGTGAATGGCGAGTCGCTTGACGCTCAAGTAAAAAAATAGCTATTACTCTAATGTAGATACAAAAAAGCCGCTCAAAATTTTGAGCGGCTTTTTTAATGTCTAACTAATTTAACCTGAACTCTGGTTAAGAGATTTACTAACATATTTAATCATCGTTATATTTAATTTTATTTTCTCTAGCCAGAGGTTTTCAGTGAAAACAAGGCGAATTTACGCGTCAATAGCTGGCCTATTGCAAGTAAATTCAACGCAGTTAGCGCTGAAAATAGCTGCTTGAGA
>NZ_JACJDO010000018.1:0-73013 GCF_014163535.1 Pseudoalteromonas sp. SR45-4 | reverse complement strand
ACCTAGAACCTAGAACCTAGCACTAATATTAAGGATAATATGTTTAAGCGTGTGAGTTTAATTATTAGCAGTTTATTACTAAGCATAATTTTGCTTGGTTATATATTTCGTTTGCCATTAGTCCAGTGGGCTATAACACCGCAATTAGAAAAAGCGGGTATTACACTCAGTTGCTTAAATTTTTCGGTTACAGCTCAATTAAATGTTCATGCCGACAAAGTATGCTTAACTTATCAAAATCAACAATTAGAGCTAATCGATATTACTGTAAATACAAAGCAAGTGATTGTTGAGCATGCAGTATTAAGTATAAATCCACTTCCCAAAAGTAATCAAAGTAGCTCCGCGGCAAAAAAGCTTGCTCTCGCGCTGCCAGAAAAACGTCCATTAATTGCTATAAAACAGCTGGTAATAAAGAGTAATGACTTTAACAAGCCACTAAAAATAAATTTAGCAGAGCCGATTTTAAATCAATTTAATATAACAGGCGATATAAACGCTAAAGCAATTTTAGCTAATAATAAACTAACAGGGCAGTTTTCTGTTGATGACTCTCTGTTAAAGCAGCTTATAAATACCGAAAATACAGCCGTTGCAGGTATTAGCTTTAGTACTCAGCAAGTATTTAGCTTTGATGGTATTGAACTGCAGTTAAATGGCGATGTAAACGCACAGTTTGAATATGCTATGGAGCAGTGCCGGCTTGAAGCATTGGCTAATGGTAGGTTAATTATTGGTTTTAATTTAAATAGTAAATTAGTTGAGCTAGATTCGAGTTTGTTAAACAATAAATTAAATTTAACGCCTACGTGTAGCTCACTCGTTCCGCCGAGTGATTATGCTGATTTTATAGCTGACCAAACCCCTTTAAATTGGCAGATTAAACTTCCTAAAGTGATTAGTATTACTAATAACCACCTTACTTTGCCAATGCTAAATATAATGAGTGAAGGAGATAATCAATTTGAAATAACTCTAATGGAGTCAGAGCTTAATTTTACCAACCTTTGGGCGGATTTTAAAAGCATGTTAGCGGTTAGTATAAGTACGCCAGACATTAACAACATTGAGCTTAATGCAGAATTTAAAAATAACACACTTAAAGGTAATTATACTGTTGCGCTTAATTCACTTCCCGATTTTATTGCCAGTACTAGTAGTAATAAAATTAGCGCTAATAAAGTTAACGCCTCAGGGCAATTTAATTTAATAAATATAGTCGATGGAAAACCAAGTGGTAATGCTACAAGTAGATTAACAGCCGCAAAGGTTGATTTTGCACAACTGAGTGTAGAGCAATACGAAGGTCGCTTAACGGCACAGCTAGATGATGCTTTAAACGCACAAATAACACTAAAAACCCTATTTAAAACGTTAAAATATAACGAATTTAAATTAACAGATATAAGTAATACCATAACTGCTAAAGCAAATTTAACTCATGGTGAATTATTTGCAGACCTTAGCGCTAATACTGTAATAAATAAATTTAATAGCCCTGTTATAAAACTCAATAATATAAAAGTTGCATCTACAGGATTGCAAAGTCGCGCCCTTAAAGCATCGCATCACGTATTTGTAAACGATATTGAATTAGCAGTAAACCATCATATATCGGCAGTGGAACATCCATTTGAAATAGTAGTACCCACACAAAATATAGTGCTATTAAATACCTTTATTCATCAGTTTGAGCCGTTAGCGCAGCTTACACAGGGAACGTTTAATGGCCGAATCAGCGGGGATGTAAATTTACAACACGCCTCGTTTGCAATGGAGTTAAACAACGCAAGTGCGCTTTATAACGATTACCTTGCTAGCGATTTAAGTAGCCAATTTGTAGGAGAGTATAATTCAGGGCAGCTTAATGTAAAACCCACTACCTTTAATTTAAATGAGCTAAGGGCTGGTGTTGTTATTAAAAACATTAAAGGTAACTGGCAGGTTAAAAACAATAATGCGCGTATGTTTGATATTGCGGGAGAGTTATTTGATGGTGAGTTTAGCCTTGATAAATACTCGCTTAATGACTTGCAGCAAGTTGCTAATGTTAACTTTAAAAACATTGATGCCAGTAAACTTATTACACTTGATGAGCAGTCGGGGATTACGCTTTCAGGGCGCTTTGCTGGCACTTTGCCAGTGCACTTTAATAGCACGGGGATTGAGGTAGTAAATGGCAGTTTAAGTAATCAAGGAACGGGTAAGTTAATGATTACGAATAACGCCGCATTTGATTCAGTTATGCAGCAGCAGCAAGAGTTACAGCCTGTATTGGGGTTACTTAAAAATCTTGATATACAAAAGCTTAATAGCAGTGTGGCACTTAAAAGTGATGGTTGGTTAAAGCTTGGCGTAAATTTGCAAGGTTATAATAAGCAAGCAGAGCAGCAAGTTAATTTTAATTATAATCATGAAGAAAATATATTTACTTTATTACGCGCATTACGCTTAAGTGATGAAATTACACAAAAAGTTGAGCAACAATACTCACAAAAAGGAAACTAATGATGAAACAGTCGTTAAGCATAAAAGTACTTATTGTATTTGCAGCAATAAGTGCCCTTGGTGCGTGTACGCACCGAGTAGAGGTAGCTGCTAAAGAGCCTATTACAATTAATTTAAATGTGAAGGTTGATCACGAAATTCGTGTAAAAGTAGATAAAGAACTCGATAATTTATTTAGTGACGACAGTGAGTTATTTTAAGGAGCTAGGATATGAAAATTAACAAAAAATTAAGCATAATTACATTAGTTAGTGCTGTATGTATGTCTTTTTCGGCATGGGCTATTAGTTTAGATGATGCTAAAAACCAAGGTTTAGTAGGCGAAGATAGCTCAGGCTATTTGGGCTTAGTGGTACAAAATGCAGAAGCTAAAGCGGTCGTTGATACCATTAATGCTAAGCGTAAAGCACAGTATTTAAAATTAGCGCAAAAAAATAATTTGTCACTGGCGCAAGTAGAAGCGTTAGCTGCAGCAAAAACAATCGAAAAAACCCAAAGAGGTCACTTTGTTGAAGTAAATGGTAATTGGGTTAAAAAATAACGAGTTATTTACTGTTATATACTATTTACTGCTATATATAACCGATCGTTTAGGCGCTCGGTTTTTTACACCCTTCGAGTAACTGTTGCCAAAAATCGATACCCTTGCGCCTTGCTAAATTTATATTATGCTCAGGTATAGATTCGGGTTCGTTATAACTCTCAAGTGCTGCACTCATACTTGCTTCGCGAATTAAATGCAAAGTAGGAAAAGGGGAGCGATTAGTATAGTTTGCCGCATCGCTTGCATCGCTATCGGCAAATACATAATCGGGATGAAAATTAGCAATTTGATACTTACCTTCAAAACCTTGGGCTACTAACAGCGCGTTGGCTAAGTCAACCAAGTCTAAAAAGTCTTCAAAGTCGCTAAAGCCGTTATCAAACATAATAAGTGTGGTTTCGCGTGCAGCCTCTCGGTCAAGCTCAATACATTGTTCAAGCATGTCCATTACTGCATCGTCTATGCTGCTTGCAGGGCTTACAAAATAATGAATACAGTTATTTTCTACTTCTTTGCGGGCAAAGGGACAAAAGTTATATTTTACAATAACATTTGAAACCCATTCGCGGGTTTGAGTAATGGCTATGTTGGTCACGGTTTTGGCTCTAAATATTGATTAATAATGTTAAGTGTTTTTTGTATAGCACCTTGGTTATTGGCCACGCACTGCGCTGCTTTTTTACCTAAAGTTTGACATGCTTTGCTGTTTTGACTTAGTGCTATAAGTTGTTGTGTTAGCTCATCAGCATTATCAACCACAATAGCGCCTTTGAGTTTTATAAGCTCAGGGTAAATATGATCAAAGTTATAGGTATGCGCACCACTGATAACGCCCACTGAAAATGCAGCTGATTCAAGAGGATTATGGCCACCGCGACGAATTAAACTGCCGCCAATAAAACTCACATTAGCAGCGCCATATAAGTATTGCAGCTCGCCAAGTGTATCTGATAACAAGACGTTTTCGTTATTATAATTATTATTACTGCGGCGACTAAAACTCAGTGTACTTTGCGTTAGTAAATCTGCAACCTTATCAAACTGCTCAGGATGGCGCGGCGCTATTATGAGTAATGCATTGGGTTGTTTTTCTAATAGTTTTTGGTGGGCGTTAAGTACCTGCTCATGCTCGATAGGGTGAGTGGAGCCTGCAACCCATATAAAGCGCTGCTCTAAATTATAAAGCTGCTTGAGTGCAGTTACCTTAGTTAGTTGCTCTTGGGTGGGTGTAATATCAAATTTTATTGAACCTGTAACTTTGCTTTTATGTGGCTCAAGACCAAGCTCTATAAAGCGTTTGGCGTCAGTTTTATTATGGCTGGCCAATACAGTGATAGAGCGCATAATAATATGCGTTAGCTTAGCTACTTTTTGATAACCCTGTTGCGATTTTTCAGACAAGCGAGCGTTTAAAACAAGTACCGGAATATTTCTGTTGCGACTACTTGCCATAAGATTGGGCCACAGTTCGGTCTCTAAAATACACAGGGCTTGTGGCTTTACTCGTTTTAAAAATCGGGCGGTTGCAAATGGAAAGTCCATAGGTAAATAGCAGCACGCTACCGTGTTTTTAAACTGCGTAATGATTTGCTCACGACCAGTAGGGGTGTTGCACGTTATAAGTATATTTAATTTAGGGTGCGCTTTTTGTACTGCTTTGATCAGGGGGGTAGCGGCGAGTACCTCACCTACAGATGCACAATGCACTAGCAGCGGCTTATTGTTATTGGCAAATAAAGACTTGTCCACAAAACCAAAGCGCTGTTTAAAGTGCGCTCTATAACCTGGGTTTTTTTTACCGCGTAATACATATAAATAAAATACGATTAGTGGGCTAATAATCATTAATGCGAGTGAATAAAAAATGCGTGCCATACTAAGCTTTTATAAGGGTAAGTCGTCTTAGTTTAACGTGAAAATGATCAATTCTAAACACAGAAAAGATAAAATATGGTTTGTGTTCAGCTGCTACCCGATAAAATAATAATAACGCTATTCAAGTTAGCTCAAAATACCTGTTTCAGTAATATGTATATTGAGGTGATTTGGGTATAGATTTATGGAATAATGAAATTAATTTTTCCTGCCATTTCAATTCCTAGAGGAATTTACCATGTCAATTATCGATTCAGTAGCAACGAGTTACCTTGAGAGTTTAAATCGTCATTTAGCATTATTTGAAACGATGGAGGCTTATCATCAAGAGTCTATGCAATTGTTAGAAGTGTGCCATAGTGCATTACAAGCAGGCGGTAAGGTTGTTTGGCTTGGTAACGGTGGTAGTGCGGCCGATGCACAGCATTTAGCGGCAGAATTTGTAGTGCGTTATAAATTAGAGCGTGGTCCACTTGCATCTATGGCACTTACAACCGATACGTCAATTTTAACTGCGCACAGTAACGACTATCATTTTGACACTGTGTTTGAACGCCAAGTACAAGCCTTATGTAAACCAGAAGATTTAGTTATAGGGTTAACCACATCAGGTACAAGCGCCAATATTAATCTAGCGTTAGCAGCAGCGAATAAAATAGGGGCCTTTACCGTAGCATTAACGGGGCGTGATGGCGGTGAAGTTAAAAATATTGCCAAATTACCTATTATTATTAAAAACGATGAAACAGCGCGAATTCAAGAAGCACACATGTTTATTGGCCATTGGTTATGTGAAGCTATTGATATGGTAGTTGCGGAGCAGCAGTAATGGATTTATCGCTATTAAAAAACTTATCAGCCGCACGTATTTTGGTGGTTGGCGATGTAATGCTTGACCGTTATTGGTATGGTGATTCAGGGCGTATTTCCCCAGAAGCTCCGGTGCCGGTAGTTAAAGTAAGCAAATTAGAAGACAAAGCCGGTGGCGCAGCAAACGTGGCTAAAAATATAGCCCGATTAGATGGTAAAGTAGGCCTACTTGGCTTAATAGGCGAAGATGAAGGTGGACAGATACTAGAAGGCATTTTAGAAGGTGAAAAAATAAATTCACAGTTAGTAAGTGTATGCGACTTACCGACAATTTCTAAAATGCGAGTGATTAGCCGTCATCAACAAGTTGTACGGCTAGATCTAGAAGAGACGTTTACAGAGCAACACAGCCAGCTGTTATTAAACCGTTTAGAGCTAGTACTTGATGAGTACGATTTTATAGTATTTTCTGATTACAATAAAGGTTCATTGAGCCTGATTGAAAACATGATAAGCCTAGCTAAAAAAGCAGGGAAAACGGTACTCGTTGATCCTAAGTCGTCTGATTTACATTTATATAGAGGTGCAGACTACATTACACCAAATTTAAATGAGTTTAAATTAGCGGGTGGGCAAACAGACTCAGAAGAGGGCTTGGCAACAAGTGCGCGTAAGCTCATAAGTGACGCAGGCATAAAAGCAATGTTGCTAACGCGTTCAGAGCAAGGAATGTCGTTAATTAGTGCGACTGAAAAATATGATTTTGCCGCGCAAGAGCTTGAAGTCAGTGATGTAACCGGCGCAGGCGATACAGTTATAGCAACTCTAGCCGTGATGCTAGGGGCGGGAATGACACCTAAAAATGCGGTGGAAATTGCTAACTTAGCAGCGGGCATTGCGGTGAGTAAATTAGGTGCGGCCACAGTGTCGCCAGAAGAGCTTAGTCGTAAGCTGGGTCAATATTTACATGCCACTGGTGAGCATTATCAAACTCCGTTTGACGATGTGCTGCAGCATATAGAGTTTGCAAAACAAAATGGCGAAACAATTGTATTTACCAATGGCTGCTTTGATATTTTGCATGCTGGGCACGTACGCTATTTAGCACAAGCAAAAGCGCGTGGCGATAGATTAGTGGTGGGGCTAAATAACGATGCGTCTATATCACGATTAAAAGGCGCCGATAGGCCAATTAATCCGCTAGATGAAAGAGCTATGGTATTAAGTGCACTTTCCTCTGTTGATTGGGTTATTCCATTTGGTAGTGCGGATGAAAATGACACACCGGCTAAATTAATTGAGCAAATTAGCCCAGATATTTTAGTTAAAGGTGGCGACTACACGGTTGAACAAATAGCCGGTGCTGAGCATGTACTGCTTCACGGCGGAAAAGTTGAGGTGCTTGAGTTTTTAGATGGTTGCTCAACTTCAAAAGTGATTAGTAAGATTAAGCAGTAATTACGACGGTTATTAATGAATTAAAAAAGGGATGAAAACAGTGTTTTCATCCCTTTTTATTTGCACTTATTATCCTAGTTTAGGATAGCCAAAAATCCCGAATTTAAAAGTTATATTCATATTTAGCAAATGCAGATGTGTCGTTTTCTGCTGCATCGTTATTTGATGCAAAAGCGCCTAGCGTTAAGCGCCCACCCATAGCAAGTTGCCTGTAACGTATTTCAAGCTGTTTACTGTTATAAGCTGTTTTAGTAATGGTATTGCCTAAATCAGGGTTATTAGGGTAGCGATCGCGGTTATCATTGTTGTAATCAACATCGCGTAATTTAACTTGCCAATCATCTCCATTTGAAAGCTGGCCTAGCACAGTTAGTACTAGTGATTGCGCGTCATTATCAAATGTTGAACCTATGGTACGGCCATGGTAGCGGTAACCAGATTTGTAATCTGAATGCTCGTAATAGCAGTTTTCACTGCTTGATTCAGCAGAGCATGTTACGCCCGTATCTATGTACTCTACATTTACTAATACGTTTTGATCATAAATACGATGAGTAGTTTGTACACCAAATAAATAGGCTCTGTCGACAGGTTTAAACTTTGAGCTGGCATCTTCACCAATGGTACTTGCATAAATTGCGTACGGTTGGCTAAATAAAGTGTCAGACCAGCGAATATCTATACCCGCAAGTTGATTACCAATCTTAGATTTTAATTCATCATCACAAGTAGTAGTGCCATCTATACAAGCTGCTTCACCTGTCACTATATCAATAAAGTCACTCGCTGAACTAGGTTGGCCATCACCAGCCCATTGCGCTGACCAGCTCAGTGCAATTTCTAATTGCTGTAATGGTCTGAAATTAACGCGAGTACTCCACAGTAAAGCATCAGGAATTACACGAGTAGATTCTAACTGAGCCATTTGTGCGGTAAATCCCCATTGGCCTAACCAGCTTAGCCAAGGGGTTTCAAAGGCAGTACTTTGCTCACGAGTCACGCTCATTGCAGGCAATGGTTTAGCGTTGCCCGACATAATTAAACTATTATCAACCCCCGGGCCCCAAAACTGCTCTATGGCACCGGCTCTAAAAATCCAGTTACCTAAACGGTAAGCTATATAACTGCCATCAAAGGAGGTGTCATTACAGTCAGTAAGTGCTTGCTCATCTAGCACTATATCGTCTGCAGTTTTCCCTGTAACAAAACACTTCTTGCCATCATTGCGATAATTAACCGCTACTTTAGCGGCAAAACTGTCGCCTAAATAGGCGTAGGCAGCTGATGCTTCTGACTCTTGGGTATTAGTTGCGCCAAAACTGGTGGCAACAATAGTATCTGAACTTGCAAAAGCAGACAGTTGTACACTATGAGAGCCCGTATTTTCAGACTTGTAACGATGTTTTACCCGTAATAAAGCATCTTGCAAGTTTGGCGATAACTGGCCTAGGGGAGTGTTATCTACTTCACTTATAAAGCTCTTCCACATTAGAGGGTAAGTGGTTACCGGGGCTAAAATAACGCCAGCATCGGCTAAAAGTTGAATATCAGCTCTTAACCCATAATCATCTGGTTTTACCCATGGCTCTGCGTTAACCGGCGCGCTCATTGCGCAAAAAAGTGAAGATAATATAAAAATTTTGTTTCGCAAAGTTCAGATCCTTGTGATTTAAATTACCTTAAGTTTAGCAATCAAAGCACTTTATTGCAGTAACTAAATGGGCGCAGTAAGGCTAAAAATAAGATAAAAAGGGTCGCTATCTATCGCTAAAACTATGTGATTGATATACTGAGTGTCAAATCGGAAATTGAGATTGTAATGAGCAAAAAACGACTTTTATTTATTCCTGTATCATCACCAGAGGGCATTGGTGAATATATGCGTTCACTTTTGCTAGCACAAACGCTAGAAAATGAATGCCCAGGGGATATAAATATCCACTTTATTTTAAACAAACATACGGCTTACGCTAAATGTTGCCCTTTTGAAACCACACTTTTAGAGAGGTCGGCAACCAAAGAAACCAAAGCAGTTTGTCAATTTATTGAACAATATAAACCTGATGTGGTGGTGTTTGATTGTGCTGGTCGTGCTGAGCATATGAAAGCGGCAAAAAAAGTGGGCGCAAAAGTTGTTTTCATTTCGCAACATGAGAAAAAACGAGCCAAAGGATTAAAGCTTAATCGTATTGGTTTAATTGACGTGCACTGGGTAATACAGCCAGATTACTGCATCGAGCCACTTACATGGCTAGAAAAGCTTAAATTAAATACCTTTGCTTTAGCATCTCCGCATAACGTTGGTTCCTATACTGCGTTTGCCTCTGAGCAACAAAAGCAGCAAGCATTAAACGACTATGATTTAACAAAAAATGAATATTTTATAGTGAATGCAGGCTCAGGCGGACACACTTTAAACGGTCAAAATTGTGCTGATATTTATTTTCAAGCTGCACTGGCCATCACTCAACGTACCTCGCTAAAGGGAGTTGTTGTTTTTGGGCCCAATTACACCAAGCCGTTACCGCAAACTGATGAATTAATTTGCATACCAAGTCAGCAGGGTAGTGAGTTTTTGGCATTGTTAAGTCAAGCTAAAGTAGCACTATTGAGTGCGGGCGATACATTATTACAAGCTATTGCGGTACAAACTCCCACAGTTGCTTGCGCTATATCAAAAGATCAAAGTAACCGTATTGCACGCTGCGTTACTACTGGCGTGGTAACAAAAGCCGAACTCGATATTTTAGACATAACCAATAAAGTAAACGAGATTATCACTGAACCTAATTATCAAAATATACTCAGTAACTACGCGTTATTTGCAAACGTGCATAGTTTTGATGTAATTAACCAAGGTGTAAAAGCATTATTATTTGGAAGTAAATAATGAATATAGTGATAGTAATTGATTCACTGGTTGGCGGTGGTGCTGAAAAAGTAATGCTTACTTTAGCTGAGCAAATAGCGACACTTAAACACAATGTGACTATTTTATCACTCGCTAATAGCGTTGAATACCATATCCCAAGTAACTTACAAGTTGAGAGCTTATTTACGGATAGAGCGTCGAAGGTTGACCGTTTTTGGCTACGAAAAGCAAGTGTCGCTAAACTAGAGTCGTGGTTTGAAAAAAAGAGAAGTGAAGTCGGGTACATTGACTTAGTACTGTCAAATTTAGATCGTAGTAATAACCTGCTTGCGCGTAGTAATGTAGAAAATGTCCATTTTGTTATGCATAACTCAGTAAATGCTGAGCTAGCAAGGCAAAAAAAATTAGGGCCTCTTTCTTATTTATACCTTAAAAAAAGTAAACAAAACTTAAATGGTAAATCACTCATTTGTGTATCCAAAGGGGTTGAAAATGAAATTACCCAAGGTAACTTAATTACTCCAAGTGCGATCACTACAATTTATAACCCATTCGATTTAAAGAAAATCAACCAGCAAGCCAGTGAGCTAAACACTAACATTCCTAATGTGCCTTACCTTATTCATGTTGGGCGATTAGCCAAGCAAAAACGTCACGATATTTTATTCGCAGCGTTTGCTAAGTTAGATAAAAAGTACAAACTAGTACTGTTATGTAACAAACCGACAAAGGCATTAAAACTTGCACAGCAATATGGAATTGCAGAGCAACTTATTGTGCCAGGGTTTGAACAAAATCCGTATAATTGGATAAAGCATGCCAAAGCGCTAGTATTAAGCTCAGATTATGAAGGCTTGCCAACAGTATTAATAGAAGCACTTGCAGTAGGTACACCAGTGGTTAGCACTAACTGTACATTTGGTCCTAGTGAAATACTAACAGGTGAACTAAGTAAATATTTAGTGCCAATACAGCAAAGTGAGCAGTTAGCACATGCAATTGAACAAGTGCTGTCAGATAAACCAAACGTTACAAATGCAGCTATTTTACAACAAGTAAGCGCAGAGCAGGTGGCTGCCAAGTACTTGGCTTTAGCTAACTAGCTGCTAAAGTAAGTTAACGCTTAAACTTTGTGTAACTAGCATACAAGACTTGCCAATCGCTGGCTTGCCAGTTAAATACAGGGTTGCGGCCTTGTTCTTTTAAAAATGAGCGCTTTAGGCGCTCCATATTACTTTGTTGCCATTGTAAGGCGGGCGTTTTAATTTCGCCGCGATCAAAGTCAATAATATATACTTGGCCAGTGTCATTAAATAAAATATTATTAATGTTTAAATCTGCGTGGTATACGCCTTTACGGTGAAAGAGCGCAATGGTTGTGGCGATACTTGTTAATTCAGATTCAGTTAAAGCACGCTCAACAAGTATATCCAGTACACTTTTGGCACCTGTTACCGCCTCGGTAATAATATCACCGCGATAAATTAACCCGCTTTGAGTCACTTTTGCTGCAATAGGAGTCGGTACATTTAAGCCAAGCTCAATTAACTGCGCCATTAAGGCAAACTCTTTATATACTCGGGTTTGCTCAAGGCCTAAATAAAAGTATTGGTCACTGAGCAATTTACCGACCAAGCCACCGCGCCAATAATGTCTCAGCACAGCGGTTAGTTCATTATTTTTAAAAAACCACGCCATTGCGCGGCCTTTTTTAGCACCCACTATTTTATTTTGTTGCTGCCAGTAGTCGGCATTAAACCAGTTTAAATTAACCTGATTTTCATAACTAGGGTGGGTCAGCAGAGTATGCTTACCTTGGACGTGTTGTTTGAACATAGCTCACGGGTATTACTTAAATATGCGCCTATGTTAGCGCGTTTTAAAGCCGAGGATAAGTACTTGCAATAGCGCGATTATAATTTAAGATCGGGTTTTACTATTTAATGCCCAAGGAAACGCGTGACTCCAGTGCCTAACTACTCCTCTATTTGTATTTTACGACTCTCTGCTATTGGCGATGTATGCCATGCTGTAAGTGCAGTACAAGCGATTCAAAAAGCGCATCCTAATGCAAAAATCACTTGGGTTATTGGCAAAGTAGAAGCTATGTTATTGGCCAACTTACCCGGTATTGAGCTGGTGGTGTTTGATAAAAAACAAGGCAGCGTGGCACTGAAAAATTTAAAGCAAACTTTTAAAGGGCAAAAATTTGATGTACTGCTTAATATGCAGGTAGCACTAAGGGCCGGGTTTGTTGCACGTTGTATTCCTGCAAAAGTTAAAATAGGCTTTGATTGGGCGCGCTCAAAAGAGCTGCATAGCTTATTTATAAATAAACGTATTGCAGCGCAGCCACATGCGCATGTGCTAGAAGGGTTTAAAGGCTTTGCTAAAGCCATTGGCGTAAATGATTATCAGCCAAGTTGGGAAATGCCTTACACACAGCAAGATCAAAACACAGCCGATGAATTACTCACTGCAGAATATTTATCTAATAAGCTGTTTGTTATCTCTCCAGCAGCAAGTAAAGCGCAGCGCAATTGGCTTCCCGAACGTTATGCTGCGCTTGCAGATTATGCTCATCAGCAAGGGTTTAAAGTGGTATTGACCGGCGGCCCTACCGAGCTGGAAATAAACCTTGCCAATAATATTATTAAACACAGCCAGCACCGCATTTTAAACCTAGTTGGTAAAACTAAGCTTAAAGAATTGTTATGCGTGTTAAAACGCGCCAGTGTAGTGCTAGCCCCAGATACTGGCCCTGCTCATATGGCAGTAACGGTAGGCACTCCTGTTATTGGGCTATATGCCCATTCAAACCCAGCGCGTACAGGGCCGTATTTATACCAAAACTATGTGGTTGAGGTATACCATCAAAACTTGCTTAAGCAAACGGGTAAAACAGCGCAGCAGCTGCCTTGGGGCACACGTATTAAAGGTAACGATTTAATGAGCCAAATTACCATTGATGCGGTAAAAGCGATGTTTGATCATGTTGTGCAAAAAGAGTCGTTATAATGAATCAATCACACAAAAATAAAGCACTATTTTTAGATAGAGATGGCGTAGTAAACGTTGATCATGGCTATGTGTATCAAAGTGAGCAGTTTGAATTTATCGAAGGAGTATTTAGCACGTGCAAGGCATTTTATGATGCCGGTTATAAAATTATTATTGTTACTAATCAATCTGGTATTGGTCGTGGTTATTACACCGAGGCAGACTTTATAGCACTAACCAGCTGGATGAAAGCACAGTTTAGCGCACATCAAATACTGATAAGCGACGTTTATTTTTGCCCTCATCATCCTATAAATGCATTGCCTGAGTATTTAAAACAGTGCGCTTGCAGAAAGCCAGCTCCAGGTATGCTACTGCAAGGTATTAGTGAGCATAATATCGATCCGCAGCAAAGTATTATGGTAGGCGATAAAAAAAGTGATATGCAAGCTGCAGAACAAGCTGGCATTGCCACGCGCGTATTGGTGCACTCTGGCCAGCAGTTTGATGACAGCGCCAAACAAACTGCAGATTTTATTTTCAATTCAATTAATGATTTACCAGCACTTTTATAAATTCAAATACGCCCCCCAATTCAGGCACTGTAAACTGGCAGGAATTGCTGCCAAATTTATAATTTGCGATGAACTGCAAACAGTGCATTTTATTCGTTAAACTTTTACAATACCCCACATAATAAACAGTAGCTTTGTTTTGCTGTTTAACCTGTTAAATCAAATGGAGACTAAAGATGAGAGCATCTGCTTTTTTTAGCCAGCTACAACAGCAAATTGAAGACGTAAAAACTGAAGGTTTGTATAAAAGCGAGCGTATTATTTTATCGCAGCAGCAAGCTCAAATTGAAGTTGCATCAGGCAAAGTAATTAACTTTTGTGCTAATAATTACCTAGGCTTAGCAAATAGCCCAGAGCTAATTAAAGCAGCGCAAGATGGCTTAGATGCACATGGTTTTGGTGTGGCCTCAGTACGCTTTATTTGTGGTACGCAAGATATTCACAAAACATTAGAGAAAAAAATCAGTGAGTTTTTAGAAACCGAAGATACTATTTTATACTCATCGTGCTTTGATGCTAATACAGGTCTGTTTGAGACTATTTTAGGCGCTGAAGACGCGATTATTTCGGATTCACTTAATCATGCTTCAATTATCGATGGCGTACGTTTATGTAAAGCTAAGCGTTTTCGTTATGCTAATAACGATATGGCTGACCTTGAAAAGCAGCTTATTGCCGCGACCGAAGCCGGTGCTAAAACTAAGCTAATTGCCACAGATGGCGTTTTTTCTATGGATGGCGTTATTTGTGATTTAGCCACAGTGTGTGATTTAGCTGATAAATACGATGCATTAGTAATGGTTGACGACTCGCATGCTGTGGGCTTTGTTGGCGAAAATGGTAAAGGCACACCAGAGTATTGTAACGTGCTTGATCGCGTAGATATTATTACCGGTACCTTAGGTAAAGCATTGGGCGGTGCATCAGGTGGTTATACATCAGGTAAAAAAGAAATTGTTGAGTGGTTGCGTCAACGTTCGCGTCCTTACTTATTTTCAAATTCATTAGCTCCGGCAATTGTGACTGCATCGATTAAAGTGCTTGAAATGCTAGAAAGTGGTGGCGAGCTTCGCGCTAAGCTTTGGTCAAACGCTAAATACTTCCGCGAGCAAATGGAAGCAGCTGGCTTTACCTGTGGTGGTAAAGATCATGCCATTATTCCAGTTATGCTAGGCGATGCTAAAGTTGCATCATTAATGGCTGATAAGTTATTAGTTGAAGGTATTTATGTAACCGGTTTTTCATTCCCTGTTGTACCTAAAGGTCAGGCACGTATTCGTACCCAAATCTCAGCTGCACATAGCATTGAACAACTTGATACCGCCATTGCTGCCTTTACCCGTATTGGTAAAGAAATGGGCGTTATTTAATTTTATTGTAAACCGCGCTATAGCTGCGGTTTTTTAGTTGAGTGTGAATTATGAAAGCATTATCTAAATTAAAAGCAGAACCGGGTATTTGGATGACAGATGCGCCAAAACCAGAAGTTGGCCATAACGACCTGCTAATTAAAATTCGTAAAACTGCAATTTGTGGCACCGACGTTCATATTTATAAGTGGGACGAGTGGGCGCAAAAAACTATTCCTACACCTATGGTTGTTGGCCATGAGTATGTTGGCGAAGTGGTTGATATGGGCCAAGAAGTACGTGGTTTTAAGGTTGGCGACCGAGTATCTGGCGAAGGCCATATTACGTGTGGACATTGTCGTAACTGTCGTGCAGGGCGCGTACATTTATGTCGTAACACCACAGGTGTAGGCGTAAATCGCGAAGGTGCATTTGCTGAATACTTAGTTATACCAGCGTTTAATGCGTTTAAAATTCCTGATAATATTTCAGACGAATTAGCATCAATTTTTGACCCCTTTGGTAATGCCGTACATACCGCGCTGTCGTTTGATTTAGTAGGCGAAGATGTATTAATTACTGGTGCAGGCCCCATTGGTATTATGGCAGCGGCCGTGGCAAAACACGTAGGTGCACGTCACGTAGTTATTAGCGATGTAAACGAATACCGCCTAGAGCTAGCACGCAAAATGGGTGCAACACGCGCTGTTAACGTAGCCAACGAAAAGCTTGAAGATGTAATAAAAGAGTTAGGTATGACTGAAGGTTTCGATATTGGCCTTGAAATGTCGGGTGTACCAAGTGCTTTTAATTCTATGCTAAATAATATGAACCATGGCGGTAAAGTTGCCATGCTAGGTATTCCACCATCAGATATGGCGGTAGACTGGAACCAAGTTATTTTTAAAGGCTTAGTGATCAAAGGTATTTATGGCCGTGAAATGTTCGAAACCTGGTATAAAATGGCAAGTCTTATTCAATCAGGTTTAGACTTAAACCCAATTATTACTCATCAATATTCAATAGACGACTTTCAAGCTGGTTTTGATATGATGATTTCAGGACAATCAGGCAAAGTGATACTAAACTGGGATTAATTTAGTTTAATACGGTTTTATAAATGGTATTAAAAGGGCGGCTTGAGTCGCCTTTTTTATTGATTTAATTATTTTAAAAGAGATTTCAATGGCATTTAAACATATATCAATAGCACAAACTCTTGAATTATTAGATAAAGAAGACGTGGTAATTGCAGACATCCGCGATCCAAATTCATATCAAGCGGGGCATATTCCTGGTTCTGAAGCGCTTTCGAACGCTAATATTGCACATTTTATGATGGAAAAAGAGTTTGATCAGCCAATCATTATTGTTTGTTATCACGGTATGAGCTCGCAAGGCGCAGCAAGCTACTTAGTGGAGCAAGGTTTTGAAGATGTGTACAGTATGGATGGCGGTTTTACAGCGTGGGAAGCGACCTACAGCGAGAAAGTTGAACGATGATAGAGCTTGGCAGTTTAAATAATCCGCGTGCTGCACAAGGCTTTATAGACTATTTAAAAAGCCAAGGCTTGCAAGGTGAGTTACGCTCAACAGATGGTAGCACAGTAATTATTAGCGTATTACCTGAGCACTTTCATCAAGTGCAGCCGCTTTGGACTGAGTTTACGCAAAATCCTAATCATGTCCGCTATCAGCAAGCATCTTGGGAAGTAGGAAGCACGCAATCACCGCTTAAGTACCAAGGGCAATCGCTGAATTTAATGGCGCGATTTAAAGCGCTTAGCTGGCTTAATCAAACGGTTAGTATTTTAAGTATTGTTATTTATATTGCATTTTTATTGGGTGGATTTGAAACAATATATACCACGTTGCAGTTTAATCCTGCCGAGCCATTAACGTGGATTACCCCTGCAGTAGTGCACTTTAGCGCCATGCACATTGTATTTAACTTAGTTTGGTGGGTGTCGCTTGGCGATAACATCGAAAAACAATGTGGCAAGCTAAGCCTAATAGGGCTATTTGTAGTAAGTGCCTTAATCAGCAATTGGGCACAATATTTAATGGTTGGCCCTAACTTTGGCGGATTAAGTGGTGTGGTGTATGCGCTACTTGGCTTTTGCTGGATTTACAGCGCCTTAAACCCTAAACAACCTGCATTAGTAAGCACTGCAATTATTGGTTTTATGCTAATTTGGTTGGTGCTTGGATTTGCGGATGTGTTGTTTATAGGAATGGCTAATTGGGCGCATTTAGGCGGGTTAATTAGCGGTATGGCTTATGCCGTTACCACGTCTATGTTAAAAACTAAAAGCCACAATTAGTGATATAAATACTTGGTGAACAAGACTTCACGGATGATCTCTTGTCCCGTTTCTTCTTTTAATAAGCTTTTAAGTTTTGCTGCACTTTTTACTCTTATTTCTTCACGGCCACTGAGCGATTTTATTTTACCTTCAGGTTCTTTAGATAAAATTTCAACTAAGGCGTCGCGTAGCAATGGCGTATGGTGCTCTACGGTTGCAATGTCTGATGCATTATTAAGCATTAAATCAACAGTAACACGCACATAGCCCATTTTTTTACTCGATGTGCCAATGTAGTTGGTAATAATGTCTGGCTCAAAACCAAAGTAACCCACAGTCGAGTCTGCTCGTGCGGTTAAGCTTACTAAACTTGCTATAAGTACAAAAAGACCGGCGAATACTGTTTTTTTCATGTTAAATGCTGTTTTTTATAAACGTGTTGTAAATAGTCTATACCTTATAGTGCCTAATATACAGCGCAGAGCAACTATTAGTGGCAGTAAATCGTACTTTTTCAAATGCTTTGGCAATGTTATTATTCAACTGATTTTTATTAAGTAGAGCAATTGTGATTACTTTCCCTGTTTCATTATCTGCCGATTGGCAATGTGCCTCACTGTTTAGTGATTTATCGAGTGCAGAGCAAGAGTGGTTATTTGAACCGCATTCATTAACAGCCAAATTAAAAAGTCGCTCACAGTGTTTTAGTGTAAAAGTACTTAGTGAGCAAGAGTTTGAGCTTAGTGCAGAGCAACAACAATTATTAGGCTGTACGCAAACTACTGCGCTTAACCGTGAGGTACTTTTACTTTGCGACAATAAACCGGTTGTATATGCGCAAAGCTGGTTGCCAGCAAGTGTTAACGCCGCAAATAATAAATTACATAATATGGGGGAGCGACCATTAGGCGATGTGATTTTTCAAGATCCACAATTAACCCGCACAGATATAGAAATTGCGCGCTTTAATACCCAGCATTCATTACAACAGCTTGTCGCACAATTAAAGTTACCATCGCAAAGTTTACTTGGCCGTCGCAGTCTATTTTCGCTTAAAGACTATAAATTTTTAGTGTGTGAAGTGTTTTTACCAGGAGCGTATTTGTACTCATGAAATTAGCGCGTTTAACCCCAAGCCATATTCCTTATTATATTGCGCTCATGCGTATAGATAAACCAATAGGTACTTTACTATTACTTTGGCCAACATATTGGGCGCTGTGGTTAGCAAATGCAGGAATGCCAAGTTTAACTAACTTTATAGTATTTACGCTGGGTGTTGTGATAATGCGCAGCGCCGGATGCGTTATTAATGATTTTGCCGACAGAAAAATAGATGGTTCGGTTAAACGTACAATGCAGCGGCCATTAGTTTCAGGACAGGTTAGTAGTGGTGAAGCGATTAGTTTGTTTATATTATTAATAACAGTCGCATTTTTACTGGTGTTAATGCTTAGTGTAAATACAATATTACTCTCTTTTGGTGCACTTGCTTTAGCGTTTTGTTACCCGTTTATGAAGCGTTATACACAATTACCGCAAGTGGTGTTAGGCGCAGCATTTGGCTGGGCTATTCCTATGGCTTTTATGGCGTCAATTAATGCACTTCCTATACAGGCTTGGCTGTTATTTATTGCTAATATTTGCTGGACGGTAGCCTACGACACTATGTATGCCATGGTCGACAGAGATGATGACTTAAAAATAGGGGTTAAATCTACCGCTATTTTATTTGGTAAATACGATCGTCACATTATAGGGTTACTTAATTTAGCCTTTATAGCGTTAATGCTCGCTATAGGAGCACTTAATAATATTGGGCTGAGTTATTGGCTTGGTCTTAGTGTTGCTATTGTATTGTTAGTTTACCAACAAGTGCTTATTCAACAACGCGCACGCACCGATTGTTTTAAAGCGTTTTTAAACAATCATTATGTAGGATTAGCCTTTTTTATCGGCTTATTGTTTTCCTACCCTGTCGCATTTTAATAACAGGGTAGAGTATTGTTAGCGGGGTGGATCAATAATGCCACTGATTGACGTGTTTTTTCTGAACCAACCAGCAATCGAGTAGCGTTCATCAACCGCAGGTAGCACTTCATGAACAAAGCGTTCGCTTTCAAATAATACTAAGGTGCCAGCTGTTGGCCTAATAGTAATTTCAATGTCTTTACTTTTAGGTTTATAAATAACTAACTCGCCGCCTTGCTGTGGCGTGTTTAAGTATAAAACGGTGGTAAAAACACGGTTAGAACGACCTTTAAAAGCATCAACATGCTTTTTATAAAAATCACCTAAAGTATATTTTGCGTAGTGGCATTCATAATCAAATAACCCCATAAAAAAACACCGGTTAAGTGTTGTTCTAATGCCTTCCATCGCAGTTTGATAATTTTTTTGGGCTTGCGAACTGCCATCAAACCAGTATGTTTTGTCTTTGCGAATAGTGCTATCAATTTGCTGATTATTTAAGCGGCCAATTCCAGCTAAGCTAAAGTGCCGGTTTATCCGGTAACAATCGGCCATTAAATCAGACATTAAGCCTTCATCAATGGCGTTTTCAACAATAGCGTAACCATAAGCTTCAATATGATCTAAATATATTTCTGAGGTAATAAAGTTGCCCATTGATACTAATTATTAAAATAAAGAGCAGCTAGTCTAGTGCAAAGCAACTTAATAGCCATCATTTATATGTTTAAAGGCACTTATTTTATTTATTAATTTACCGTCATAGCCATTTTTTTTATCAGTGATAACAGGTGCTCTATATGCTCACCCACTTCAATTTTTTGACTCGTTTGTACTATAAGTTGCTCACGGCTTAGGTCTTTATTGGTTTTTAACTGAATAAGATTACTATTTTCAGCAATAGCATTGGTGTGCTCAATGCCTGCTATTGCAAAATGATCTGACTTTTCAAGACCTGCCATTACTTGCTCTATGCTGCCAACTTTAATGCTAGATGATTTGTTTAATCCATCAATGGCTTCATTAAGCATAAGTTGTACGGGTTTAGATTGTGAAAAACAACCAAACATAGGGTAGTGATCTAGCTCTTGTTTGCTAATGTCGGCTTTATGCGCAAGAGGGTGGTTTTTAGAAACAAATAAAATTAGCTGATCAGGTAAGTGAATATCACTACCAATGCTATTAATGGCTTGCGAATAAACACTAATATCTATTTCGCCCTGTTGCAGTTTACGCGAAAGTTCTTGTTTATCTTGGAGTTGCATTTCAATTTTAATATGCGGATATTGATTTAAAAATTGCCCACACGAAATAGGTACAACACTACTTGCTTTGTTGGTGTAGCCAATAATTAGCTTTTTTTCAATAGTGCCATTAATAGATTGAAAAATACGCTGCTTAGTTAATGCCAACTCACTAAGCGTATTTTTAGCATAATCAAGAAAAAGTTCACCAGCATCGGTAAGGTGTACCGAGCGAGTAGAGCGTTTAACTAACTCGTAGCCTATTTCTTCTTCAAGAGTTTGAATGCTACGTGTAAGCGCCGACGTGCTTATTTTAGTTTGTTCTGCGGCTTGTCTGAAGTGGCGTAACATGCCAAGTGCTATGAATTGTTCCAGTTGTTCAAATCTCACTTTATAGTCCCTTTTTATAAGTAAGTCGCATATACGCGAACATAGTAATATTACTTATTAATCTATTAAAATTAATAAGTAATATTTAAATGCGATTGTAAATTTATAATAAATTTCAATCAGCATATCCCTCTTTTAGTATTAATTAAAGAGTGAAATTGTTAAATAGTATTATCCTTTAGGTTAATAACTAATAGTTTGTTATGTGTTTTAAGCTTTTATTATGCAAGTAACATATAAAGTAGCTTTGCCTTAAGGGTTAATAAACCACTGTGCAAAAATTATTATTTGAAACTATAAGCTTTTATTCAACAAAGTTACGACTAACCCGGTTGCTCAATGGTTTATTTTCAATGCTTTGCAGTTCTATTTCAATTGCATCGCAAGAAATATGAATTTCAAATAACGAGGTTAATAACGATAAACTTAAGCAAGTAAGACTAACGCCAAATAAAATAATTCCAGTAGTATTGAGCTCTATAAATAACGCAAACATGGAAAGTGTGCATAGTAAAAAAGATACAACTCCATATACCTGCATGGTTCTTATAAGTTTTATACGCTTTCTTAAATTGGTTATTTGCGCAACAACAACCGGGCGAATTGATTCACCTTCACGGGCGTTTAATCCTCTAATTAATTGCGCTATTACTAAAAATCGGTTTGTATAGGCAAGTAGTAACAATGAAATAGCCGGAAAAAGTAATCCTGGAGTTGTAAGTGTCATATTTATTCCTGCAAGCTGGCTAGTTTATGAATTAACACATTAATGAAAGGCATTGTAAACACAAATAAATGAGGTGAAAATTGCAAAATACTAATAGTGATAACTTAACCGCTGACCCTTTCACATGGATAACAATATATCGCGCTGAAAATAGTTTAGAAGCGAATATAATTAAAGGCTTAATCTTAAATGATGGCATAGAGTGTCAAATTAAAGGTGAAATGCTGCAAGGAGCTTTAGGAGAAATACCGTTTGATCAGGCTCAAGCCAGTGTGCAGGTTTATGCGATAAAAGAGCGCCATGCGCGACAAATATTGGTAAACTACCAGCAAGTAAAACAATCAGCTCCAGATTGGGTGTGTCCTAATTGTAATGAGCATAATGGATCAACATTTGAATTTTGTTGGTCATGCGAGACGTTAAAAAATGACAAAAGCAAATAACTTTCAGCGTATTAGAGAGCTAAACTACTTACAAAAAGCAGTGTTAGCCAGTGCCTTAATTGAACGTATGCTACCTAACTATGGCCTATTTAGTGAAGCAACAGGGTTTGGTGACGAAACCGTTTTACGCAGTGCTTTAAATGTTTGCTGGGAGAAAATACTGCTACCAAAAAGTAAGATTGATCTTGAAAAGCAAATCGAGAAAATAGAACCCAATGTGCCTGAGCTAGCTGACTTTGATATGTTTGGTACGTATCCGGCAATTGATGCCGCGACCGCATTATTAAGTCTTATGCATGGTTTAATGGCGCAAGATGAGCAAGAGCTCATAAATATAAGTAAAATATCGCAAGCAACGGTTGCCCGCTTTATTGAGTATCAAATGACTGTTGAAGGTGAAGTTGCCGATAACAAAGCAATACGCGAACACCCACTAATGCAATACGAAATGGATGTATTAGGTGAGCTAATTGATTTTGTAGAAGCCATGGGCCGTGTGACCTCTGATAATGTTAAAGAACTTAAAAAACATGTGCTTGCTGATGGGCAAACCAATATTGGTTTAACATTATAAAACGTAAATAATTTAGTTTAAAAAGCACCTAAATAGGTGGCAGGAGAAAAACAGTGCGAATTTTGGGCATTGAATCGTCATGCGATGAAACCGGTATTGCTATATACGATGACGAAAAAGGTTTATTGGCGCATCAATTATATAGCCAAGTAAAAGTACACGCAGACTATGGCGGTGTAGTGCCAGAGCTGGCATCACGGGATCATGTACGTAAAACACTGCCCCTTATCGACGCTGCATTTGCACAAGCGGGTTGCGGACCTGAAGATTTAGATGGCGTTGCGTATACAGCAGGCCCTGGTTTAGTTGGCGCACTTTTAGTCGGTACCTCAATTGGTCGCTCTCTTGCTTATGGTTGGGATATTCCTGCTGTAGCAGTGCATCATATGGAAGGGCATTTATTGGCGCCCATGCTTGAGGAAAATGTTCCTGAGTTTCCGTTTATTGCTTTGCTAGTATCGGGCGGACACACCATGATGGTTAAGGTAGCCGGTATTGGCCAGTATGAAGTGCTGGGTGAGTCGGTTGATGATGCAGCAGGCGAAGCATTTGATAAAACAGCAAAATTACTAGGACTTGATTACCCCGGTGGCCCACGTTTAGCTAAAATGGCAGAGCAGGGAGTAGCTAAGCGATTTATATTTCCACGTCCGATGACAGACAAGCCCGGCTTAGATTTTAGTTTTAGTGGTTTAAAAACAGCAGCATCTATCACTATTCGTGAAAACAATGATGACGAGCAAACTAAAGCCGATATAGCGCATGCATTTCAAACCGCGGTTATCGATACCTTGGTAATAAAATGCAAACGTGCACTTAAGCAAACAGGTATAAAACGGTTAGTAATTGCTGGTGGTGTAAGTGCTAATACGCAGTTACGTTTGCAGTTAGAGCGTGTGATGCAAGGTATGAAAGGCCAAGTGTATTATCCGCGTACCGAATTTTGTACCGACAATGGCGCTATGATTGCGTACGCAGGGATGCAAAGATTAAAAGCAGGGCAATTTGCTACCCTTGATATGAAAACTAAACCACGCTGGCCAATCGACAGTCTAGAAGCCATTTAATAGCAGTTAAATATCGCTTTTTTCATCAGTGGGTGCTTTTTTAGCGCCCACTTTTGGCTCGTCACCACTAAATAACCGTGCGATATTAGAGCGATGCCTAAAAATAATTAGTACCGTAATAAAGGTAACGGGTAGCGTATAAAGTGGCTTTATTAACCAAGTGTATAAAGGTGCAAGCGAAACCGCAACTAAGGCAGCAAGAGAAGAATAGCGCGTTATCGCTACCATAATAAACCAAGTACAAATTAACAAACCCGCCAGAGATAGCCCTATAGGTAATAAAGACCCAAAAGCAGTGGCTACCGCTTTACCTCCTTTAAAACCAAAAAATAACGGGAACATGTGCCCTAAACAGGCAGCCACAGCGACTAAACCAAGCGCAAGCGGCTCAAGATCTAAAAAGTAAGCCCCCCAAACGGGAATAGTGCCTTTTAAAATATCAAATACCAGTACTAAACAAGCGGGTAGTGCGCCCCCCAGCCGATAAACATTAGTTGCCCCTGGATTATTAGAGCCATTACTACGCGGATCGGGGAGTTTAAATAACCGCGAGACGAGTATGGCCGACGAAATCGACCCAAGTAAATAGGCTAAAATAAACATTAAAGTGGCTAACACGTGCTTCCTTATTTTTTAATTGTACTTTTTCGGCTATTATTGACGTCAAAATTTATAAACTGCTTTAATTACTAACTAGTATAGCTACCTTGTTATTGTAGAAGTAATTTATATGTATTTAAACACTGCTTAAAGTATATACAGTATTAATTTAATTGATACATTATGCAGTTAACTCAGTGGCTTGTTACTGTCATTAGGAGCATTAATGGACAAGGTATTTATATCGCAATTACACGTCGACACTATTATTGGAGTGTACGACTTTGAAAAAGAAAGTAAACAAAGCCTTTACTTTGACGTTGAAATGTTAAGTGATATTAAACCTGCAGCTGCAAACGATGATATTAATTTAGCACTCGATTATGCAAAAGTAAGTGAGCGGATCATTGAGCACAGTACGGTAAAACCGGTAGAACTGCTCGAAACCTTAGTTGAGCAATTAGCGCATATAATTTTGACTGAGTTTAATACCCCACAAGTGACTATTCGAGTAAGTAAACCTGCAGCCGTTGCTCAGGCGCAAGCTGTGGGTGTTGAAATTACGCGTACTAAGGCAAGTATTTAAATGGCGCAAATTTATATTAGTTTAGGGTCAAATATTAATAAGGCGCATTATATGCGCTGCGCGCTTATAGCGCTTAAGCCGCACTTTAACGACTTAGTGCATTCCTCAGTATTTGAAAGTGAAGCGGTTGGATTTGCTGGTAATAACTTTTATAACTCGGTAGTTGGTGCTACAACCGATATGCCATTAGCAAATGTATGTAGCTTACTAAAGCAAATTGAGCGCAATAATGGTCGCACTGCAAACGATAAAAAGTTTAGCCCGCGGACCCTCGATTTAGATTTACTATTTTATGATGATGTAATTTGCGACTCTCCCGCACAGTTACCACGTGACGAAATTACAAAAAACGCCTTTGTATTACAGCCTCTAGCTGAAGTAGCTCCACATTTTTATCACCCTGTTGCACAGCAAACCATTGCCGAGCTTTGGCGCGAGTACAACAACCCTCAACAAAAACTATGGAAAGTGGAGTTTTCTAACCCATGAGTATTATTGAAATTATTGTTTTAGCTCTTATTCAGGGATTTACTGAATTTTTGCCTATTTCTAGCTCTGCGCACTTAATTTTACCATCGCAAATATTGGGCTGGGAAGATCAAGGGTTAGCATTTGATGTTGCAGTACATGTAGGTACTTTAATTGCAGTAGTGATTTATTTTCGTAAAGAAGTAAGCAGCATACTTAGTGCATGGTTTAAGTCGTTTGGTGCGCAAGGTAGCACCGATGACAGTAAATTAGGCTGGTGGATAATTTTAGGCACAATTCCAGCCGCTATTTTAGGTTTGCTTTTAAAAGATATGATAGAGCTTTATTTGCGTAGCGCATGGGTGATCGCGGTTACCACCATTATATTTGGTTTATTGCTTTGGTATGCGGATGCAAAAGGTAAGCAAACTAAAACGATTTATCAGCTAAATTGGAAAACCGCGCTTATTATAGGCCTAGCACAGGCCGTTGCGATGATCCCAGGCACGTCACGTTCAGGTATTACTATGACTGCGGGTTTAATGCTTGGCATGAATAAACAAAGTGCTGCACGCTTTTCGTTTTTACTGGCAATACCTATCATTTCTATGATGGGCCTTTACTATACCGTTGAGCTTGCACTAGGGGAGCATGTAGTTGACTGGAACACCTTGTTATTAGGTGTTGTGTTGTCATTCTTATCGGCTTATGCCTGTATTTATATGTTTTTAAAAGTAATAGAACGCATGGGAATGTTGCCATTTGTTATTTACCGATTATTGCTAGGGGTCGGGTTAATTGTATTTTTAACGCTGTAATTAATATTTTTGACTCGTTTAATTTAAGCGTTTAAAAGCCTTCCTAGTGTGGAAGGCTTTTTTGTCAGTGATACTTTTAACTTCAGTGGCTTAATTATTAAGTTACTTAGGCGTTTTTGGCAACAGTGAAATGCGCACGCACAATGGTAACGAAGCGCGAATTTTGGCATTATAGCGCCATTAAACTTTGCTGCTGTGCAAAGTAAGCACACGATTAAAGGAAAGTAGATGCATATTCATATTTTAGGTATTTGTGGCACCTTTATGGGTGGGATAGCTGCGATTGCTAAATCGCTTGGCCATAAAGTAACGGGGTCTGATCAAAACGTTTATCCACCTATGAGCACGCAGCTTGAAGAGCTCGGAATTGAGCTAACCCAGGGCTACGAGGTAACCCAATTAGAGCCAGCGCCAGACATGGTGGTTATTGGCAATGCCATGAGCCGAGGCAATCCATGCGTTGAATATGTACTTGATAAAGGTCTGCCTTATACATCTGGGCCTGAATGGCTAAAACATAACTTATTGCAAAATTCATGGGTACTTGCGGTTGCTGGTACACATGGTAAAACCACCACAGCAAGTATGCTTGCATGGATTTTAGAGTATGCGGGTTTAAAACCGGGCTTTTTAATTGGTGGCATTGTGCAAAACTTTGGCGTGTCGGCCAAAGTAGGCGAAACGCCTTTTTTTGTTATTGAAGCAGACGAATACGACACGGCATTTTTTGATAAGCGCAGTAAGTTTGTGCATTATTTACCGCGAACACTTATTTTAAATAATCTTGAGTTTGATCATGCCGATATTTTTGACGATTTAAACGCGATTAAAAAACAATTTCATCATTTAATACGTACAGTACCACAAAGTGGCAAAGTTATTTGGCCAAAGGATGATCAAGCACTTAGTGATGTAATAACTCAAGGACTATGGAGCGAAAGTGAAACCTTGGGTATTGATTGGAATTATGAACTAGTAAAAGCCGATGGCAGTGAGTTTAAGGTGTTTTTAAATAATGAAAGACAAGGCACCGTTAATTGGCAGGCAATGGGTGAGCACAACGTTAAAAATGCTATTATGGCCATAGCAGCTGCGCGCCATGTGGGTATTGCCGTTGAGCATAGTATAGCGGCACTTGGTGAGTTTATTAGCCCTAAACGACGCATGGAGCTCAAAGCTGATATTAATAACATAAAAGTGTACGACGATTTTGCGCATCATCCAACGGCTATTCAAACCACATTAGCAGGGCTGCGCGCTAAAGTAGGCAATGATAAAATAATTGCTATTTTAGAGCCGCGTTCAAACACCATGAAAATGGGCGTGCATCAACATACATTACTTGCCTCGTTGAGTGATGCCGATGAGGTACTGCTTTTTGAGCCAGAAAACCTAAGCTGGTCGCTGAGCGAACAAGCTGCTGCAGCCGGTATGCAGTGTTTTAGCAGTACACAGGTAATTATTGATACCGTACTTGATAATATAGCAGCTAATCAACATATTTTAATAATGAGCAATGGTAGTTTTAATGGCCTGCATCAGCAACTAGTTGATGCATTGGCTAATAAATACAGCGGAGAATAATTTGCAATTTAAAGACACAATTACCTTAGCATTTAGCGGCGCGTCGGGTGCGCCTTATGGCTTGAGATTGTTAGAAGTATTAATTGAACAGCAATTTCAGGTGTATGTGCTTATTTCAAGTGCAGCGCGAGTGGTATTTGACATCGAATCCGGTATTAAGCTCTCAGGTAATGAAACCAAAGCAAGTGAGCAATTAAGTGCGCTATATAACGCTAAGCCAGAACAGCTAAAAGTATATGGTAAAGACAACTGGTTTAGCCCAGTTGCCTCAGGATCAGCTGCCCCTAAAAAAATGATAGTGTGCCCTTGTAGTGCGGGCACTGTTTCGGCTATTGCTGTTGGCGCATCTGACAACTTACTAGAGCGTGCCGCCGATGTGGTAATTAAAGAGCGTGGCCATCTTATTTTAGTGCCACGCGAAACACCATTTAATCAAATTCATCTGGAAAACATGCTTAAGCTTTCACGCTTAGGGGTCACTATTATGCCTGCGTCGCCGGGTTTTTATCATCAGCCGCAAAGTATTGCCGACTTAGTTGATTTTATGGTGGCGCGAATTTTAGATCATTTAAACATTGAACATAACCTAACAAAGCGTTGGGGTTATGGTGAGGGCAAGTCATGAGTAAGCAACAAATTGCTTTAAATATAGCAGGCCTTACCAAGGTTTATACTAATGGGGTTGAAGCTGTAAAGGGTATTGATTTACAAGTGCGAGAGGGTGATTTTTTTGCCTTACTTGGCCCTAATGGAGCGGGTAAGTCGACCACAATTGGTGTTATTTCATCACTGGTAAATAAAACGAAAGGTAAGGTAGAGGTGTTTGGTTGCGACATAGACACCGACCTAGAGGCCGCTAAAGCGCATTTAGGCTTAGTGCCGCAAGAGTTTAACTTTAGCCAATTTGAAACCCTAACTCAAATATTAGTAACTCAAGCGGGTTATTATGGTGTACCACGCGGCGAAGCACATAAACGCGCCGAAAAGTATTTAACCCAATTGGGGCTGCTGGATAAAAAAGATAAACAAGCGCGTACGCTTTCAGGTGGTATGAAACGTCGTTTAATGATTGCTCGCGCACTTATGCATGAGCCTAAATTACTGATTTTAGATGAGCCAACAGCGGGTGTTGATATAGAGCTGCGTCGTTCAATGTGGGATTTTTTACGCCAAATTAATGAGCAAGGCGTCACCATTATTTTAACCACTCATTACTTAGAAGAAGCAGAGTTATTGTGTAAAAACATAGCCATAATAGACAATGGCCTGATTGTTGAAAACACCACAATTAAAGCACTGTTATCTAAGCTTGATAAAGAAACCTTTATTTTAGACTTAAAAACACCGGCTAAGCCAGTTACCCTAGAGGGTTATAAATTTACAATGGACGACGAGCATACTATTGAAGTTGAAGTGGCTAAATCGCAAGGCTTAAACGCTGTATTTAGTGCGCTAACCGAGCAAGGTAATACCGTATTGAGTATGCGTAACAAAGCAAATAGATTAGAAGAGTTATTTGTTGGATTATTAGAACAAGGTCGGGGCAAATAAATGTTTAAATATGGCGTAGCCTTAAAAAGTATTTGGATTAAAGAGTGTATTCGTTTTTTACGTATTTGGGTGCAAACCTTAGTGCCTCCAGCAATTACCATGAGTTTATATTTTGTTATTTTTGGTAACTTAATAGGCTCACGTATTGGTGATATGGGCGGCTTTAGTTATATGGAGTTTATTGTACCTGGCCTGATAATGATGTCGGTTATTACTAACTCTTACTCTAATGTAGCCTCAAGTTTTTACTCTACTAAATTTCAAAAAAGTATTGAAGAGCTACTTGTAGCCCCAGTGCCAAACTACATTATTGTGCTTGGATATATGGGCGGTGGTATGACGCGCGGAATAATGGTGGGCTTTATTGTTACCTGCGTATCGTTATTGTTTGTTGATATTCAAATTCATAATATTTTTATCATTATGGCTACCGTTATTTTAACCTCTGCAGTATTTGCACTCGGTGGCTTAATAAATGCTATATATGCAAATAGCTTTGACGATATTAGTATTATTCCTACCTTTATTTTAACGCCGCTAACTTATTTAGGTGGGGTGTTTTATTCAATTACATTACTGCCTGAGTTTTGGCAAAACGTATCACAAGTAAATCCTATTATTTATATGGTTAACGCATTTAGATATGGGTTTTTAGGGGTGTCGGATGTAGATTTAAGCTTGGCACTTGGCGTTATTTTAGTATTTATTATCGCGTTATTTACCTTAGCGCTGACATTAATTAAAAAAGGTGTGGGGCTAAGACACTAATGACTGATGCAAATTCGCGTAGTATTGTATCTAACCAAGCGGGTATTCACGAAAAGCTGGATGACATAGTTAACAAGCATTTAAACGCAGAGTTTAAAAAGCCAATAGCAGCGCATACACAAACAGCGTTTGACGAGGTGAATGCTAAAGTACAGGCGTTTAATGGCCCACTTATTTTAGATTCGTGTTGTGGTGTGGGAGAAAGTACTGCTAACTTAGCTAAGCGCCATCCTGATGCGCTGGTAATTGGTATTGATAAATCGTCGCACCGCTTAGATAAACACGATGTAGAGTATAAACAAACCGACAGTGGTCAGTATATTTTGGTGCAAGCAGACTTAAACGACTTTTGGCGTTTAGCCGTGGCAGCAAACTGGCAACCTAACCACCATTATTTGCTTTATCCCAATCCGTGGCCTAAATCTAAACATATTCGTAGGCGTTGGCACGGCGCGGCTATTTTTCCGTTTATTGTAAAGTTAGGCGGTAAATTAGAAGTGCGCAGTAACTGGGATATTTACGTTAAAGAGTTTGCCAGAGCACTTGAACTAACCGGTAATGTTTGTCAGGTTTCTGCTTATGGGGCAGATGAAGCAATTACCCCATTTGAGCGTAAGTACTGGGCGAGTGGCCAACAAAGCCACCGCTTGATTATTAGTTTAACTCAGGGTTGATTACTTTACTGCTCAAATAATGGATTAACATGTGGCGCTGGGTGGGCAATGAAATTACCCTGCATTAGCGTCACATTTACTTTTTTGAGCGCCGTAGCTATAGCTTTGTTCTCTACCATAGAGGCAATTAGTTGAATATTTTGCTGCTTTGCAAAATTGGCTGTGTAATCAACAAATAATGCCGTGTTCTCATCATTAACTATTTGCTTTATTAGCATGCCATCTAACTTTATTGCGTCAATTTCCAATTTTAAAATATTTAGTGTATTTGCAAAGTCGTTGCCAAAACTGTTTATCATCACCTTGATCCCCTTACTTTTAACCATAGTTATAAATGCCCTTACGCTTGAATAATTGGCGATAACTTGTGGTTCAAATAAAACTAAAGTGATATTTTCAGGGTGCGGATAGCGCTGTAATTCGTAAGCAATGTATTCATTTATGCTAGGGTCTAATATATCTTCAATAGTAATATTTAAACTCCAACTAATTTGTGTTTTACGAAAGCGGCTAAGGCACTGCGAAAATAAAGTACGGGTTAATAAGCCATCCATACGCAAGCGTATTACGGTATTTGAAAATGCATCGGGTTTTAAAATTTCGCCCTGTGGAGTCACAATTCGTGGTGTGCACTCGTAGTGTAGTGTTTGTTTAGACTCTATATCAATAACAGCCTGAAAATAGGGCACAACGCGCTTTTGTTCAAACGCTTCACGTACTTCTTTTGCTATTTCTAAATTATATAAATACAGCGACTTTGAGTCATTTATAGCCTCAGAGTAATTAACAACACTAAGGTTACCTTGTTTTGCCTGTAAAGCCGCAATATGGGCATTTTTTAGCAGCAACGACTTATTTCCTCGGGCAATACCTGCACATAAAGTAATGTAAATAAAAGGGTTGGTTAAAAAGGGCGTATTAAAATTATACGATTGAATTAAATTACTTAGTTCTTCGTATGGGGTTTCTTTGGGCGTTAGTAACACTAATTTATTGGTTGCTACACGGTAAATACGATAATTTATATTGCTGTGCTTTTTAAAGTGTATCAGTAATTTTTTCATTACATTGTCACCCACTTTAGTGCCGTAAAAGCGGTTTATATTTTCAATTTCGTTCACCCAAACTATGGCCATTTGCATATGGTGAACAGGGCTGTTTAAAAAATATTTTTCAAGCGCGATATGATTAGCAAAACCGCTACCAGAGTCTCTCATGGCGGCGCGTTTAGTCGCGAAGTTATACATAATTAGCAACAATATAATAATAACTAAAAAAAAGCCGCCTAAAACAGCCGATATTGAGGCGCTTTGCGCTAACTTATTATTGATACTTTTAAGGCTTATATCGGCAGCAGTTAAATATGTAATGCCATTTTTATCAATATGCGGAATAAAAATAGTTTTAAAGTCGCCCCATTGATCACTCGATATTTCAAAAACAGGCTCAGTAGATAAAAAGGCACCAATATTAGCCTTAGTTGCCTCTGGGTATAAATCTAAAAACTGGGTTACCTTGCCACTATTTTGATCCTCTTGGGTGTAGCTAGAAGCGCTAAAATGAACCTTGCCATTAATTAGCACCATAGAATACACGTAAGCAATATCGAGTGCTTGTGCAAGCTCAGAAAGCTGCTTACTTTTACTTTCGTAAGTTGCAAAGCTAATAGTTTGGGTTTTATTTATTTTACTGTGATAGTCATCGCCCAAAATATATTTAACGCTGGTGGCTGCATTAATAAGACGATTATCAAGGGCGTTAATTACATCACTGCGAATAGTGCTATAAGTATAATAAACACAGATAATTAAACTGATTAAAAACAGCATAAAAGCGCTTATTAACCCATTTATTTTTAGTTTTCCTTGTAGCATATAATTCCCTTTTTATTGTTAAATTAATTATACGCAAAAAAAACAAATGCCCAATGACTTAATTGATTTTGAATTAAAAAGATAAAAACCGGTCAAAATTAATATTATTTGTCATGTCATTTAGTGTTTTTATGGCTTTAAGCGAGACATTTTCTTAATATTGCAGTAAAGTTAGCGCAATTATTAAAAACCCTGTTACTAAAATAGCACCTTAATTTAGTGTGTTTAATAGAGCAGCAGGCGTTTTAGCCACACACTAGGTATTAAGATGGATCAAAAGCGTTTTGCCGTCGCCTCTAAAGAAAGCCTTAAGCGTATATTTACTGTACCTGAAGCGCCAGACTCAACTTTAAGCAAAATAGAGCTTGAAATATCGAGTAATTTAGCAGGTTTTTTAAACGAAAACATTGCGGCAATTGAAAAACCATTACACGAAATTGAAAAAGACTTTCAGTCGGCGATGATCCCAGAAGATCCAACGTTTGTATCTGCTTATGCGCAAGATATAATGGAGCAGTTGGTTGCGCACTCTGTGCATACCGCAGCGCCTAGCTTTATTGGCCATATGACTTCTGCTTTGCCTCATTTTTTACTACCATTATCAAAGTTAATGGTAGGGCTAAATCAAAACCTAGTAAAAATAGAAACCTCTAAAGCTTTTACTCCACTTGAGCGCCAAGTGCTTGGAATGATGCATCATTTAGCGTACGGGCAACAAGACGAGTTTTATGCTAAATGGATGCACAGTGCAAAAACATCGTTAGGTGCATTTTGCTCAGGCGGTACTGTAGCTAATATTACGGCGCTTTGGATTGCGCGAAATAGGTTATTAAAACCCGATGGCGACTTTAGGGGGATAGGCGCACAAGGCTTAATTGCCGGTATGCTGCATTACGGCTATAAAGGCTTAGCTATTTTAATTTCTGAGCGAGGCCATTATTCGTTAGGTAAAGCGGCTGATTTATTAGGAATTGGTCGTGAAAACTTAGTGGGTATTAAAACATGCGAAAACAATAAAGTTGATGTTAATGCCATGCGCGAAAAAGCCTTAGAGCTTGAAGCGCAAGGTATTAAAGTAATGGCCATTATTGGAGTAGCGGGTACCACAGAAACTGGTAATATCGATCCCCTTGAAGCGATGGCAGATTTAGCACAAGACATTAATTGCCACTTTCATGTTGACGCTGCATGGGGCGGGGCAACTTTATTATCTAATACCCATCGCCATTTACTCAAAGGTGTTGAGCGCGCAGACTCAATTACCATTGATGCACACAAACAAATGTATGTTCCTATGGGAGCTGGGCTGGTGTTGTTTAAAGATCCAACCGCTACCGATGCAATTGAACATCATGCAGAGTATATTTTACGTAAAGGCTCAAAAGATTTAGGTAGCCATACACTTGAGGGAAGTCGCCCGGGTATGGCAATGTTAGTACATGCTTGCTTACGTGTAATTGGCCGTAAAGGCTACGAAATGCTAATCGATCGTAGTATTAAAAAAGCCCATTACTTTGCTAATTTAATTAAAGCAGATGAAGATTTTGAGCTGATCTCAGAGCCAGAGCTGTGCTTATTAACGTATCGTTATGTGCCTAAGCAAATAAAGCAGGCAATTGCAGATGCTGATCCACAAACACGGATTGATATTTTTGCCTCACTTAATCGCTTTACTGCAAGTATGCAAAAACGGCAACGTGAATCAGGGCGATCATTTGTATCACGTACGCGTTTAACGCCTACTCAATACGATAATCAGCCCACCGTGGTATTTAGGGTAGTACTTGCTAACCCACTTACATCAGGCGTTATTTTAAAAGAAATTTTAGCTGAACAAAAAGAGTTGGCTAAAACAGATCCGGTATTTAAAAAGTATTTAAGCAAGTATATGTAATTAAAATATTAGCTTAAATAAAAAAGACGCTATTTAGCGTCTTTTTTATTTTTATAATCGCAATTAAGAAAAGCTAAAACAACTCGCTTTAATTATATTAGTGATAATTTGCTGTGAAGGCTTAATTTTCTCCATTGCTAAAAATTCATCAGGTTGGTGCGCTTGGTTTATAGAGCCGGGGCCCATTACTATGGTTTCACAACCAAGCTGTTGAATAAATGGCGCTTCAGTACAGTAGTTTACTGCCACCGCTTTTTGCCCCGCTATTTTTTCGGCTAGTTTAACCAAAGCGCTATCGGTGCTACCAGTAAATGCAGGAATTGGTTCGTGTAAATCAATTACGCTTACGGCATTTGGGTATTGCTGGTTTATTTCGTGAGTTGCATCAAGTACTAACATTTGCAGTTCTTGCACGCTTAAGCCCGGTAATGGGCGCATATCTATATGCATTTCGCAGCAACCACAAATTCGGTTGGCGTTGTCGCCGCCATGAATATTACCAAAGTTTAAGGTTGGATAGGGTATTTCAAAGTGTTCTATTGAATATTTATGCTTTAACTGTTCTTTTAAGATCAGTAGTTTTGTAATCACTTTGTGCATTACTTCGATGGCGTTAACACCACGTTCGGGATCTGAGCTATGGCCTGAGCGTCCGACTACTCTAATTGCGGTACTCATATGCCCTTTATGTGTAAATACTGGAGTCATATCAGTGGGTTCGCCAATTATACAGCGATCTGGTTTTAAATTTGGATGTTTACAAATTTGTTGAGCACCGGCCATTGTTGTTTCTTCATCGGCGGTGGCTAAGATCAAAATAGGCTGAGTTTGCTGTTTTTCATCAAGTTCACTAATAGCTTGCAGTACAAAAGCAAAAAAGCCTTTCATATCAATACTACCTAAGCCATATAGTTTGTTGTTGTGCTCGGTCAATTTAAATGGATTATGATTCCAGCGGCTATCGTCAAATGGCACTGTATCGGTATGGCCAGCGAGCATTAATCCACCATCGCCTTTACCGCGTTTAGCTAATAAATTATAGCGACCTTTGCCGCCTTCTAATTCAATTATTTCACAGCTAAAACCTAAGCTTTCACACCATTGTGCCAGTAATTCAATAACATTTTTATTACTCATACACAGGCTATCTTCAATGGCACTAATAGAAGGTGCTGCAATTAATTGTTGGTACATAGAAATAAATGAAGGCAAAGACATAAAAAATCCAAAATAAGTAATCAATTTAATTGCATAACAATATAAAAGTATTTATGATGAATATCAATTCACTTTTTAAGCATAAGTATTTTAAAAGTAGCGCCATGAAAATAATACGACGATAATCAACATTCATTAATAAATTAAAGTCTTAATTAGCCTCAGAGCTAGTTTAAGCGAACAACATGGATAAGTAGTAACTAATTTTAAATAACGAGTAAACAATGAATGTAGTGATTATTGGCGCAAGCGGTTATAGCGGCGCAGAACTAGCAAGTTTAGTTGCTAAGCACCCCAAATTAATTTTAACTGGTTGTTATGTATCTCAAGGTAGCTTAGATAAAAATAAACTGCTGAGTGATTTATACCCCGAACACTTAGGGCTACTCGATCAGCCTTTACTACCTCTTAGTGAATCTGCTTTTAGCGATATAGAAAACAGTGCCGATTACGTGTGCTTATGTACCGATCATAAAGTAAGCGTAGATTTAGCGCCGCGTTTTTTAGCCATGGGTAAAAAGGTATTTGATTTATCTGGCGGGTATCGCCTTGCGAGCAATGACGACTACGTTACTTATTATGGCTTTGAGCATCAACATCCAGAGTTATTAAATCAAGCTGCTTATGGTTTGGCTGAGTGGAATAGCGATGCTATTGCCGCGGCGCAATTAGTAGCTGTAGCGGGTTGTTACCCTACGGCTGCGCTTAATGCACTTAAGCCTTTGCAGCAAGCCGATTTATTAACTGAGCAAACAATTATAATTAATGCGGTATCGGGTGTAACCGGCGCAGGACGTAAAGCTAGCATTGGTACTCATTTTTGCGAAGTATCGCTTGCCCCTTATGGTTTGTTTAATCATCGTCATGGCCCTGAAATAGAGCAACACCTTGGTCATGATGTTTTATTTACACCGCATTTAGGTAACTTCCCGCGTGGTATTTTAGAAACTATTTATGTGCAATTAAAACCTAATGTCACCATTGAGCAAGTAACTCAAGCGTACCAAGTACTTGCCGATGAGCCGTTAATTCGTTTGCTGGGTGATAAAATCCCCTCAATTAAAGGCGTAGCTAAACAGCCATATGTAGATATTGGCTGGCAGCAACAAGGCACACAGTTAATTGTTATAGCTGCCATTGATAATTTATTAAAAGGTGCTGCAGGACAAGCTTTGCAGTGTATTAATTTATCAATGGGATTGGCGCATACCACAGGCTTAAAAGGATCGTTTTAAATGAGTAAAAAAACCTGGGTAATTAAACTTGGTGGCGCTGTACTTAATACCGAAAACGCGGCTAAAGCATTATTTTCAGTACTTAATGAGCAGCACAACGCGCAGTTTGTCATTGTGCATGGCGGAGGCGCGCTTGTAGACACTTGGCTTAAAGACGCTGGTTTTGCTAGCGCAAAGCATCAAGGTTTACGTATTAGCCCTAAAGAGCAAATGCCGTACATAGTGGGCGCGCTTGCAGGCTGTGCTAATAAACAATTAATGAGTGCGGCAATTAATGCTGGCCAAAAACCAGTTGGTTTAAGTTTGTACGAAGCCGGTGTTACTGCCACGCAAAAATTAAAAGCATTATGTTTAGTGGGTAAATGCACCAGTAACGATGATTCGATTATTAACGATTTACTAAAAATTGGCCGTATGCCAATTGTCAGCTCAATTGGTTTTGACCTGCAAGGCCTTTGGTACAACGTTAATGCTGACGAAGCCGCCGCTGCAATTGCCAACAACTTAAACGCAGAACTAATATTTATGACCGATGTTGAAGCAGTGCTTGATGCAAATAAGCAGCCTTTACATCAACTAGATACAAAACACATTGATACTTTAATAAATGAAGGAGTAATTGTGGGCGGGATGGAGGTCAAAGTTAAGACCAGTCTTCACGCTGCCCAACACTTACGACGCGGTGTGTATATTTCCAGCTGGCAAAAGCCAGAAAACTTAACAGCTTTGCTGCAAGGCAAGCATGTCGGAACTAAAATTACACCATAGGTTTATTATGTTTGAGAATTTTTTAACGGGTTTAGAATTAGACCAACAAGGCGCACTTAACTTATTAAAGCTAGCGCAAGGTATTAAAGCAAACCCTAAAAAATACAGCCAAGTATTGGCTGGTAAGTCAGTGGTTACTTTATTTGAAAAACAAAGCTTACGTACACGTTTATCGTTTGATATTGGTATAAATCGCTTAGGCGGGCATGCCGTGTATTTAGATCAACAAAATGGCGCAATGGGTGCACGTGAGTCGGTAAAAGATTTTGCTCTTAATATTTCTACATGGGCAGATGGTATTGTAGCGCGCGTAAATCAGCACAGTACATTAACCACATTAGCGCAGTATTCATCGGTGCCAGTAGTTAATAGCTTGTGTGATTTATATCATCCTTGCCAAGCACTTGCTGACTTTTTAACATTACAAGAAGTGCATGGCGATGTGAGTCAATTAAAGTTAGCTTATTTAGGTGAGGGCAACAACGTAACGCATTCATTAATGTTACTTGCTGCCACATTAGGCACAGACTTTGTTGCTGTTACGCCAAAAGGGTGTTCTCCAGATTCACAAATTCTGAAAAAAGCGGAACAAATAGCAGCAATGAATGGTGCATCAGTAATGGTGAGCGACAGAGTAGAAGCTGCTGTTGGTGCAAACGCAGTATACGCCGACACTTGGGTATCAATGGGCGACACCACACCACTTGAGTTAGTGAAAGAAAAATACATGCCTTATCAATTAAATAAAGCATTATTAGAGCAAACCGGTGCAACAACAGTGTTACATTGCCAACCGGCACACCGTGAGTTCGAAATTACCTCTGAGGTAATGGACGGTCCAGCGTCAAAAATTATACAACAAGCCGAGAATCGTATGCATGCGCAAAACGCTCTGCTAGTTACATTATTAAATCCAAATTTTGTTAAGGAACACCTATGAGTTCATTTAAAAAAGTCGTTTTAGCCTATTCAGGTGGTCTTGATACGTCGGCCATTGTGCCATGGTTAAAGGAAAATTACGGCTGTGAAGTTATTGCCTTTGTGGCCGATGTTGGTCAAGGTGCAGAGGAGCTTGAAGGCGTAGAAGCTAAAGCTATCGCATCGGGTGCTTCTGAGTGTTATGTAGTTGACTTAAAAGACGAAATGGTAAGTGATTACATTTACCCTACGCTTAAAACAGGCTCAATTTACGAAGGTACTTATTTATTAGGTACGTCTATGGCGCGCCCAATTATTGCTAAAGCACAGGTAGAAATTGCGCGTAAAGTGGGTGCCGATGCACTTTCTCATGGTTGTACAGGTAAAGGTAACGACCAAGTACGTTTTGAATCGTGTTTTGCAGCGCTTGCGCCTGATTTACAAGTAATTGCGCCATGGCGTGAATGGGATTTATCAAGCCGTGAGTCATTGCTAGATTACTTAGCTGAGCGCGATATTCCATGCTCGGCATCGGCTACAAAAATTTATAGCCGTGATGCAAACGCATGGCATATTTCGCACGAAGGCGGCGAACTTGAAGATCCATGGTGCCAACCAAGTGAAAAAGTGTGGACCTGGACAAACTCTCCAGAGCAAGCGCCAGATAAAGCTGAACTAGTAACACTAAATGTAGTTGAAGGTGAAGTTGTTGCAGTAAATGGTGAGCAGCTTAAACCTTATGATTGTTTAGTTAAATTAAACGATATTGCATCGCCTCATGGTGTTGGCCGTGTTGATATTGTAGAAAACCGTTTAGTGGGCATGAAATCGCGCGGTTGTTACGAAACCCCAGGTGGTACTGTAATGATGGCGGCACTGCAAGCCATTGACGAACTAGTGCTTGATAAAGCAAGCCGTAAGTGGAAAGAAGTACTGGGTGGCGAGTTTGCACATTTAGTATATGACGGTCGTTGGTTTACACCACTTAAAGACTCTATTTTAGCTGGTGCTGAAGCGCTTTCTAAAGATGCAACAGGTGAAGTTGTACTTAAGCTATACAAAGGCCAAGTTACCGCAGTGCAAAAACAGTCGCCACACAGCTTATACAGCGAAGCGTTTGCTACCTTTGGTGAAGACGATGTGTACGACCAATCACACGCAGAAGGCTTTATTCGTTTATTCTCGCTATCAAGCAGAATAAAAGCATTAGCTAAAAAGTAATTTTTACGCCCCTTGTAAAAAGGGGCAATATCGGGTTTGGAGATATTTCATGGCATTATGGGGCGGGCGTTTTTCTACGGGTCCAGACGAGGCGTTTAAGCAATTTAACGACTCTCTTCCTTTCGATTATCAATTAGCAGAGCAAGATATTATAGGCTCTGTTGCATGGGCTGGCGCACTTGAGCAAGTTAATGTGTTATCAAGTGACGAGCACCAAGAATTAGTTGCAGCATTGTACCAACTGCTTGAAGAAGTAAAAGCAGATCCACAAGCGGTAGCAACTTCAGGCGCAGAAGATATTCATTCACATGTTGAAGCTGCGTTAATCGAAAAAGTAGGTGATTTAGCTAAAAAATTACATACAGGGCGCAGCCGTAATGACCAAGTAGCCACCGATTTTAGATTGTGGTGTCGCGACACTGCCGATCATATTTTAAAAGCTATTGCTCAGTTAAAGGGTGAGTTTGTTGCATTAGCAGAGCGTGAGCTAGGGACTATTTTACCTGGTTATACGCATTTGCAACGTGCACAACCGGTGTTGTTTAGTCACTGGTGTATGGCTTACGTAGAAATGCTAGAGCGTGATGAAAGCCGCCTGCAAGATGCTAAAGCGCGGATGAACTTTTGCCCACTGGGCAGTGGTGCATTAGCGGGTACGGCTTATCCAATTGATCGTCAAGCATTGGCACAAGGTTTAGGCTTTACAGGAGCGACTAAAAATAGCCTTGATGGCGTATCTGATCGTGATTTTGTAGTAGAGCTATTAAGTTGTGCGTCTATTTCGATGATTCACTTATCGCGTATGTCAGAAGACCTTATTTTTTATAACTCAGGCGAAGCCGGATTTATAGAGCTTGCCGATAATGTGACATCGGGCTCGTCGTTAATGCCACAAAAAAAGAACCCAGATGCACTGGAACTAATTCGTGGTAAAACCGGACGTGTTTTTGGTGCGTTTAGCGCCATGATGATGACCCTAAAAGCACTGCCACTTGCTTATAATAAAGATATGCAAGAAGACAAAGAAGGCATATTTGATGCTATGCCAACGTGGCTTGCCTGTATTCATATGGCACAAGCGTGTATTAAAGGTATTAAAGTCAAAGGCGAGCGTACACTTGCAGCGGCAAAAGGTGGCCATGCAAATGCAACTGAGCTTGCCGACTACTTGGTAGCTAAGGGCGTACCTTTTAGAGAAGGACACCATATTGTAGGTGTGCTAGTACAATTGGCCATTAGTGAAGGTAAAACCCTGGAAGACTTATCGCTTGAGCAATACAAATCTGTAAGTGACGTATTTGCAGATGATGTTTATCCGGTACTAGAAATTGACGCCTGCATTAAAGCGCGTCAAGCACTTGGCGGAACATCAATTGAACAAGTAACCAGCGCTATTAAAGCTGCGAAAAAAAAACAGCAAATAACGGTTCGTGATGCTAATTTAGACGATGTTGAGTCGATTGCTAAACTGGTTCAGCACTGGGCTACGGTAGGCGAAAACCTACCACGTGCTAAAAGCGATATGGTGCACTCGATTAACGAATTTGCTGTAACCGAAATTAACGGCAAAGTATCTGGGTGTGCTTCACTGTACATTTACGACACAGGTTTAGCGGAAATACGTTCTTTGGGTATAGATCCACAAAGCGCAGTATCAGGACAAGGGCGGCAACTAGTTGAGCATTTATTAGCGAAAGCCAAAAAATTGGCGTTAAATAGAGTAATAGTGCTAACCCGAGTCCCAGATTTTTTTGAAAAACAGCGTTTTAGCTTTTGTACCAAAGAAAGCTTACCAGAAAAAGTAATGAAAGATTGTGAGCTTTGTTTACGTAAAGAAAACTGCGATGAAGTAGCAATGGAATATATTTTAAAGCTAAGTAATAAAGCGGAGATCCCGTGTAAATTCGTGGCTTAAACTCCCTAGATGTAAAAAACGTACGGGTTACCCTCGTGCGTTTTTTTATGGGTGAAAAACACTCATTTTAAGTATTAAAATAAAGTTTTATGGCTATTTAAAACTGTTAATTAAAAGTTGGCACAGTGGTTGCTTTTGTTACAAGTGTAAAATGCAGTAACAGCCTTGATGAGAAGGTCACTGTTAAATATAAGGTAAATATAATTACCCACTTTTAAAAGTGTAATACAAGATTACGCCAATAATACAAAAAACACTTACAAGGAATAATCACATGCAAGTTTCAGCTAACAGCCAACTACAAATGCAAGCATACAACAAAACGCAACAATTAAAGCCAGCAATGGAACAAACTGCTAGCCCTAAAACCCTGCAATCTGATACAGTAAGCTTCTCTCAAGAGGCGTTAGCAGCCGCTGGTGGCGCAGACCTTCAGCGTGTAGGTGGCATTATTATCCCTACAAGGCCTAAATGATTTTAGGGTTATGAATGTTTTTGACTGATTTTTTTGGTTTGTTTTCTCTATCAGCATTCTCAATGTGGGGTTTTTTGATGGCGTTTTTTTTTAACGCCTTCGTATTTTCATTAAATACAAAAAGAAACTCTACTCTTTTTTTTAGCTCATTTGTAATGATGGTGTCGTATACAATTTCCGATTACTTTCTCACTTGGCTATCAATACGCGCAGCTGACTATTTTGACTGGGCTATATATGACTTGGTAACTATAACTATATTGTTAGTAGCTTACTTTTTTATAAAAAAAACTACTCCCTCCTTTTTATATCTAATTGTAGGTTTATCTATAAACTCGATTCTTTTTTTACTTATGTACTTGGATGTGTTCATACTGAATAACACTCAAGCGTGGTTTTTCTGGGATATATATTCATTTACAGTAAATGTGGTTGATCTCATTATGATTGTTGCGTTAATTGTAGATAGAGATTTCCTCCGCATACATAAGCTAAAAAGCAAAGTACTATCTCTTTCTAAAAAAACAACTTAAAATACAGTCAATAATTAATGTATCTACTAGACTTACTTTTAGCTGATTACGTAAGCGCATTTATACAATGGGGCTTTTTAATGGCCTTTTTATATTCGCTAGTGTCGGGTATTAATAAGGCAGATAAGTCATTAATCTATATAGCCGCTATAATGATGTGCTCCTACACTTTTAGTGATTTACTGCCTATTTTAAATAATATCTACCTAGATTGGATTCTCTACGATTTACTAACAATTGCACTATTAATAGCCGCTATATTAATTTCTTATGTATTAACTTCTACAGCCAGTAATTATATTATTCTTGGATTATTTGTTAATGCCTGCCTAACAATAGCTATTTATTACGACTTGTATGTATTAAATAACATTGACGAATGGTGGCTTTGGAGTGTTTATTCAATTGGCGTTAACGTTATCGATTTACTCATGATTACAGTGCTTTTTATAAATAAAGACTTTTTGGGACTGATAAAGCTAAAATCATGTATTCTGAGGTTTATAGTCAAAGATGATAATAGCTGTGTGGGTATAAACTCGAATGATTGATTTTTTAAGGTTTATTGTTGATTTAGGTGAAAACATAAGCGCCTTTGTAACTTGGCTATTTCTAATCGCCTTTTTATTTAATTTATCGTCGAGTATTAATAAACCTGATAAAAGTAGAGTACAGCTATCGCTTATTATGATGGTTTCTTACTTTTCTAGTGCAGTACTAAGCTTAAAAACAGTTACCTATTTAGATTATTTTATGTTTGATATTGTTACCATATTAATAGTAATAATTTGGGGTATTAAAACAAAGTATACGATCCCTACGGCACTTATATATTTAATCACAGGAATGAGCATTAATGCGATGCTATTTTTAGGTATGCATTATGACACTGTTATTATTGGTAATATTGATTATTGGTGGTTTTGGGCTGTATACGTTATAGGTACTATCTCGATTGACTTACTAATGGCTTTGGTGCTGATTATTAATAAAGATTTATTAGGGTTAGCCTGGATATATAATAAAACAAAAATGCGAGTTAATAGTTTGAATAGCGCACTTAAGTAATGCGCTCGTTAGCTTATTTGCTGTAGCTGCAACCTAGCTTTTTATTAAGTGCAGCCATTACAATAGGGTCTACAAATTCGCTTACATCACCATTATGGCGTGCAACTTCTTTTACTAAGGTTGACGAAATAAACGAATTTCGCTCTGATGGGGTTAAAAATACACTTTCTAAATCTGGGTTTAGGCGTCGATTCATATTCGCTAGCTGAAACTCATAGTCAAAATCAGAAACCGCTCTTATACCTCTAATTAATACATTAGCATTGTGATCGCGTGCCAAATCAGCAAGTAATCCTGAAAACCCTATTACTTTTACATTATCTATATGACTTAAAAGAGTATTAGCTAGAGCTACACGCTCATCAAGGTTAAAACAAGGTTGTTTACTAGGGTTGTGGGCAATAGCAAGGATAACAGTATCAAACATTTTTGAGGCACGTTGAATTAGATCTGTGTGTCCGTTAGTTAGCGGATCAAAAGTACCTGGATAAATTGCAGTGATTTTCATAAAGTATCGCTATGTATTATTTTTAGCATTAGTGTAACAGTGTTTTTTATACAAATCAGCCTAGTAAGTGGCTTTAATTGTCACGACTAAGCTATTACACAGAGTGTTTAATTATGCTGTTTTTGTTTATACTAGACAACTTATTGTACGAATTGTAACTTGTTGAATAAAATAGAGTGTTAGTATATGAATACCAAGGATAAAATAATACACACCAGTATTTCATTGTTTAATGAGCATGGTGAGCGAGCGATATCAACTAATCATATAGCCTCGCATTTAAACATGAGCCCGGGTAATCTTTACTACCATTTTAAAAATAAAGAAGACATTATTCGCCATATTTTTGCGCTGTATAGTGAGCACTTGAGCACTCATTTTAAACCTATAAATAAAAATGATGATGCATTTAGTCAGTTAACGGTATATCTAGATTCGTTATTTGAACTGATGTGGCGCTACCACTTTTTTTACGACAATTTAGGCGATATTTTGGCGCGAGATACGCAGCTAAAGCAGGCTTATATTGATTTTCAACTAGAGCTTTTAGAACAGGTGCGTAAAATAATACTTGGTTTACGCGATAGTGAAATGATTGCGATTAACGAGCAAGATGCGCTCGAACTTGCACACACGCTTAAATTAACAGTTAGTTTTTGGACCCCTTATATTAAAGCCCGCAGGCTCAGCGGTGCACTTGCCGAGCAAGATATTTATCATGGTATTTTAAAAGTATTAACTTTATTTAGAGCCTATAGTACAGATAAAAGTAGCGATAAAATGAACCAGTTACGCGAAAAATACACGCAACTTGCTCACTCAGCCCCAAGTATTCCCGCTGCTCTTAGTTCCTAGGCGTTAATTTTTTTGCTATAATCGCGCGCCCAATGCCTGGGAGCGCGAATTCCCGCAGTCTAAGAGTGAACTATGCTTAAATTTATCGTCAAACTACATCCTGAAATTGCCATCAAAAGCCGCTCGGTTCGTAAACGCTTTACTAAAGTGTTAGAAAATAACATTAAGATTGTACTGCGCCGTATTGACGAAAAAGTACAAGTTAGAAATAACTGGGACAATATCTCAGTAGTTACCCTACTAGAAGGTGAGCAAACACGTGCCACTTTTATTGACAGCCTAGCGCGAATTCCGGGTATTGTGCAGTTTATTGAAGTAACCGAAACGAGCTTTGAAACGCTTGACGATATTTATAAAAAAACCATTGAATTAGTTGGTCACACCATTGAAGGTAAAACGTTTTGTGTACGCGCCAAACGTATTGGTAAGCATGACTTTACTTCAACGGAGTTAGAACGTTATGTGGGCGGTGGACTAAATCAGCATGTTGCCGGTGCAAGCGTAAAGCTAAGCCACCCAGAAGTAACGATACGCCTTGAAATAAAAGACGAGAAAGCCTACATAGTATCGCATACACACCTAGGCATGGCAGGCTTCCCGCTGCCAACACAAGAAGATGTATTATCGCTTATGTCTGGCGGTTTTGATTCGGGTGTAGCCAGTTATCAAATGATCCGCAAGGGCGCTCGTACGCACTTTTTGTTTTTCAATTTAGGCGGCGCGGCGCACGAAATTGGTGTTAAACAAGCGAGCTACTACTTGTGGAATAAATACAGTTCAACTCATAAAGTTAAATTTATTACCGTTGATTTTGAACCTGTAGTAGCAGAAATATTAGAGAATATTGAAAACAGCCAAATGGGTGTGGTGCTTAAACGCATGATGATGCGCGCAGGCAGTAAAGTGGCCGAAAAACTAAATATTCAAGCCTTGGTAACCGGTGAAAGTATTGGTCAGGTTTCTAGCCAAACATTAGCAAATTTAAGTGTTATTGACCGCGTAACCGAAACCCTTATTTTGCGCCCGTTAATTCAACACGATAAACAAGAAATTATTAATATTGCACGTCAAATTGGTACGGCCGAAATGGCCGAAACGATGCCAGAATACTGTGGTGTTATTTCTAAAAAGCCAACTGTTAAAGCTAAAATAGAAGTAATAAAAGCAGAAGAAGAGAAGTTCGACTTTGATATTCTTAATACCGTAATAGAAAACGCACGAGTAATGGATGTGCGCGATATTGATGTAGAAGCTAAGCAGGAACTAAAAGAAGCTGAGTCGGTTGCCGATTTACCAGCTGGTGCAGTGGTAATTGATATTCGCTCTCCAGAGGAAGAAGAAGCAGCACCACTGGAAATTGATTCTATAGAAGTGGTGCATTTGCCGTTTTTTCGCTTAGCAACTAAGTTTGGTGATTTACCAAAAGATCAAGACTATTACTTGTATTGCGATAGGGGTGTAATGAGCCAGTTACAAGCGCTTATTCTACACGAACAAGGCTTTACTACGGTAAAGGTATATCGCCCGTAAAAGTTAACGATATTAAATAGCGTGGTTTATACCGCGCTTTTTTTTGCTGCAATTTTAGCTAAAAGTTCATCGTTAAAAGGGGTTTTTATATTATAAAGCTTGCCTTGCTCGCTAATGTACCCACAAATTGCCATTATTTCAGTTGCTCTATTGTGAGCAACATCTTGTTGCATAGATGAGAAGTTCTCTGCGGTACGTGCCATCACATCATACGCACTGCTCAGTGCATTGATTAACGTTACATCAAGGTTTTTTGCCTTAGCAATATTACATGCTTCGGTTAGCAGGTTAATTATAATTGAGCAATATTGAGGCTCGCGCAACTGACCATTTTTAATGTTATGTAGCGCACTTAGCGGATTTATTGCTATGTTAACTAATAACTTATTAAAACGTAGCTGCTCAATATTCTCAGACGCATTTAAAAGGGGGATCGCGGTTAATTGATCCGCCATAATTTTGCTATTTTTAACACCTAAGTTGTTACATCCGCCAATTATACTTTGCCCATTACCAGTGTGCTGTACTATATATTGGTTTGATTTAAACCCTGCCATGCTCGTTGTTAAAAAATAAAGCGCTTGGTGCTCATTAAGCTCACATTTTAACTGCTCTACATTACCCATACCGTTATGCGAAAGCACAACAGAGCAATGCTGAGGCAAAAACTGTTTTACTTGTGCAAATGCGCTTTGCACTTGAAAGGCTTTTACCGTAAATAAAAACACATCAAATTTAGGTAAACTATTAAGCTCATTTAATGAAATAAAAGAGGCATTTATTTTTTGTGAAGCACTGTTGTCACTACTGTAAAAGCGAGTGTTACTCGTACTTTTTCGGGTTAACACGCTTACACTATGCTGCGCACTTAAAAAGTGGGCTAATAATAAGCCTATTGCGCCGTCGCCAATAATAAGAATTTTAGCCATGAGAGTTCTTTTTACGTGGGGTTAAAATTGCTTTGATTATAAAGTAGCTTGCTGCGCCGGCAAAATCTGCAATAAAATCTGCGATTGATGCTTGCCTATATGGAAGTGCGTCTTGCATTATTTCTATTGCAGCACCGTAACCGGCTAATAAAAGTATTTGTGCGTATAAAGGGAGTTTAAACGCTTTATCCATTATTATGGCAAGGATGAAAAATATCCCAAAGTGGGCTACTTTATCAACATGAGGAAACAGGTTGCCAACCCCTTTTATTTCTTTCGCAAATAAAAAGGTAAACACCACAATACTAATTAAAAAAATTGCTTGATAAATACGCCTTGTCACAACAAATCCTAAAATCGCTTAAAAAAGAAACCGTAGTATATCAAACTAATTTAGTATCGCACCTGAACAAGATGCATAAAAGTGTAAAGATTTATAGTTTTAGCGTTATAATCGCTTTAATAAATTAAGTATAAAATTAAGATAAAATAGTTAGGAGAAATCAATGCCTTCATTTGATATTGTATCTGAAGTAGAAATGAACGAAGCTAAAAACGCAGTTGATAATGCAAACCGTGAACTAGAAACTCGCTTTGACTTTAGAGGAGTTGATGCATCGATTGAGCTAAATGATAAAGTAATTAAGCTTAAAGCCGAAGCTGACTCTCAGGTTATACAATTATTTGATATTTTAGCGAGTAAAATTTCTAAGCGTGGTATGGATGTATCAAGCCTTGAATTGCAAGATATTAGCCGAGCGGGTAAAAATGTTTTTCGTAACGTTGGTTTAAAGCAAGGTATTGAAAAAGAGATGGCTAAAAAAATAGTTAAAGCCATTAAAGATTCAAAAGTTAAAGTACAAGCCGCCATTCAAGGTGAAGAAGTACGCGTAACGGGTAAAAAGCGAGATGATCTTCAAGAAGCTATGCAAGTAGTACGCAGCGCCGATTTAGGCCAGCCATTTCAGTTTAAAAACTTCCGCGATTAATAAAACAGATTACAGATATTATAGAGATTAGGAGACTAATTTTTAAAAAATTTGTGTTAAAAAAGCCAAGCTACAGCAATGAAGTTTGGCTTTTTTGCTATTAGTAGCTTGGTATGTAATCTAACTCTTTTACAGTGATTGTTGAGGGTTTATATCGTTAAAAATTAAACTTTGGCTATATAGACGTCTATTGACATTTATAAACAAAATACTCACAATAGCGACCTATTTTCAAGGTGCTTGCTTAATACCTTTGTATACGTTTCAAAGTATTGAAATTAACAGCAAGATAATCGGGAAGTTGGTGCGTTTTCAAGACGATAACAACCCCAACACTGCCCCCGCAACGGTAAAGTATTAGCAGCTATTATAGTGTTGACTGAGTCCGGAGACCGGCCTTGAAGCAATCTTACTTATTAACATCTTTGCGGTGGGCAAAGGTAGGGGACATCATGTTAAATAAAACCGCTCTAGGTGTGGCAATTTCGGCTGCACTTTCATTTTCAGTATCTGCAACAGTGCAACCAATCGAAAAAATTACCGTTACAGCTAATAAATTCGAACAACCTATTAGTAATGTGCTGGCCAGTGTTAGCGTAATTGACCGTGCTGATATTGAAAAAAGTAATGTGCGAGACTTACCTAGTTTGTTGGCTTCTCAAGCTGGTTTTCAAATTAACTCAAATGGTGGCTTTGGCCAAAATTCAGGTGTTTCGCTACGCGGTTCAGGTTCACGCCATACCCTTATTTTAATTGATGGTGTTAGAGTCGGCTCGGCTACTCTTGGCTATAAAGGTATTAGTAATATTGCCCTTAATACTATTGAGCGTATTGAAGTTGTTAAAGGTTCTCGCGCTGCTGTTTATGGCTCAGATGCCTTAGCTGGGGTGATTAATATTATTACTCGTAAAGCTGATAATATTCGCTTAGATGCTACTTTTGGCAGCAATGCTTATCAAAGCTACCAAATGGCGGGTGGAACAAATATAAATGATTTAAGTGCATCATTTAACGCTGGAATTGAAAAAACCGATGGTTTTGATGTACTGCAAAACCATGCACCAGATGAAGACGCTTATGAGAACAAAAATATTGGCTTCAATATCGCTTATAACGATGACTATTTAGGCAAGCTAACCGTACAAACTCAGTATAATGAAGGTTATGCTCGTTCTGATAATCAGAACAGTGCAGCAGACAGCAGTGATGAAAGTAATGATTTTGAAAACTACCAAGTATCATTAGGGTGGAATAAAAGCTACGAAAATCAAATACACCATATAGCATTCGCATTTTCTAGCGATAGCCAAGATAACACCAGTGAAGGTGTGGTTAGTATGTACGAAACTAAGCGAAATCAAATTGATTATACTGGGCAGTATATTGTCTCAGATGAGCTTAATATTAATGGTGGCTTGAACTGGTACAAAGATAAAATAGAAACCAACGCAGGTAATTATGATAAAGATAGCCGTGAGGTTTTTGCTGGCTTTTTAGGTGCGTATTACGATGATAATACGGTTTTAGCTAATATCGCAGTTCGCCAAGATCATGACCAACAATTTGGTGATAAAACCACGTATACAGCAGCGGTAGGTTATCATTTAAATAAGTTTGCTACGTTTAGAGCAAGTCAAAGCACGGGCTTTAAATCGCCTACCTTTAATGATATTTATTTTCCAGGTTCAGGTAACCCAGACCTAAAACCAGAAACGTCTGAGAATAAAGAATTAGGTTTGTTGTTAAGTTATCAAGATATTGCTTTAGAAGTGTCTATTTTCCGTAATGATTTTGACAATAAAATAGCGTGGGCACCAACACCTGCAGGCCCTTGGCAGCCAACAAATATAAACGAAGCGTGCCATGAAGGCATTGAGTTTAGTTTTTCGCAACAGCTAATGGGTTTTGAGCATGCATTTAACTTCACTTACTTATCTGCAGAAGATTTAGAAACGGGCCAAGAGTTAGCTTATGTATCAAAAAATACCTTTAACTGGTCTTTAAATAAAGGGTGGGGAGATTTTGATGCGGGTATCGATTTGCAGTATCGTGGCGATAGGAAAGGTAAATTAACTGATTTATCTTCATATACATTATGGAACCTAGTCGGTAACTATCAAGCAACTGAGCAGTTAAGCTTTTCTTTACGGGTCGAAAACCTGTTTGATAAGCAGTACGATGAAGTTGATGCCTATGGTATTGATTTAGATGGTGATTATATAAATGATGAATTTTATTACTATAACACCGCTGACCGACGCTTATTTATTGGTGCTGCATACCAGTTTTAATATGCGCTAGGTAGCTTAAACTTAAAAGCTCGCTAAATTAGCGAGCTTTTTTGTGCGTAACAAAATGGGTTTAATCAGCTAAAAACTCTTTAAATTCGGTTTCGAATTTATGCAATTTAGGGGCAATTAAAATACTGCAATAGCTTTGGTTTGGATTTACGTTGTAATAATCTTGATGGTAATGCTCTGCTGGATAATACGTGGTGGCAGGGCTAACCTCAGTCACTATTGGCTCGCTTACCTGGTTTTGTAATTGAGCGATCACCGCGTTAGTAAGTGTTAGCTGTGTTTGGTTGTGATAATACACAACACTGCGGTATTGTGTGCCTATATCGTTACCTTGGCGGTTGAGCTGGGTGGCATCGTGCAAAGTGAAAAACATTGCTAGTAATACTTCAAAACTAATAATAGTGTCGTCAAATTCAATTTGCACTACTTCTGCATGGCCGCTAGTGCCTGAGCATACTGATTTATAGGTAGGAGTGTCTGTGTTGCCACCAGTGTAACCCGAGCTTACATTTAATACGCCGTTCACTCGTCTAAATGCGGCGTCTATACACCAAAAACAGCCGCCACCAAAGGTAGCGACTTGCGTTGTTGAACTCATAAATACTCCAAAATAGCTGTAAGTTTAGATTATGCAGAGCATAAGTCTAAAGCGTCGTAACAACAAGGTTACGACGCTATTAGGAGGTTAGATCTCTTCGAATGGCTTTTTAGCGGCTTGTTTATCAAGTTTTTGCTGCAAAAACTCAGGTGACTGTGTATTGCGCGCAAGTGCATAGTAAGCAGCAGGTACTACAAACAGAGTCAGTAGGGTTGATACAACAACACCGGTAAACACTACAACACCAATCACCATACGGCTTTCAGCACCCGGGCCCGAGGCTAAAACCAGAGGTACCGCACTCATTACAGTGGTTAATGAGGTCATAATAATAGGGCGTAGGCGCTGCGTAGCAGCTTGTAAAATAGCTTCGCTAAACTCTACGCCTTTGTCGCGTAGTTGGTTAGTAAACTCAACAATTAATATGCCGTTTTTAGCACTTAACCCTATGAGCATCACAATACCTATTTGGCTGTAAATATTGAGCGTAAGTCCTGTGGCCCACAAGCCAAACATAGCACCCATTAAGCCAAGGGGTACGGTAAGCATTATTACAAATGGGTGCATAAAGCTTTCAAACTGTGCCGCTAGTACTAAAAAGGTAACCGTAAGTGCTAAAATAAACACGTAGGTCATGGCCGAAGCACCTTCATAAAACAACTGCGATTCGCCTTTGTAGTCAATCGCGCCATCTATGTCGTTTTCTTCCATGGCTACTTCGTTTAAAAAGTTAAGCGCTTGTTCAAGTGTATAACCGTCGGCTAAGTTGGCGCTTAAGGTAATTGCACGCATACGGTTGTAACGGTTTAAGCGCGATGCGGTAGCTTCTTCTTTTAAGCTAATTAAACTATCAAGCGGGACTAGCTCGCCACTGCGTGATTTAAGATAAATGTTTGAAATATCAGTAGGGTTGGTAAAATCTTCTTTTGTCCCTTTTAAAATCACATCGTATTCTTCACCGCGGTCAATAAAGGTCGTAACACGGCGCTGGCCAAGCATTGTTTCTAGTGTACGGCCTACATCAGATACCGAAACGCCTAAATCGGCAGCTTTGTTTTTATCTATGCTGACTAAAAACTGCGGGAATGTTTCTTTGTAATCATGATCGATTCTAACCAGTCCTGGATTTTTCTCAGCGCGCTCTATAATACGGTCGCGCCAATCGGCTAGTTGTGCGTAATCGTTACCTTGTAGTACAAACTCGATTGGGCGTGATGAACCACCGCCGCCAATGCCTCGGCGCATAATAGCAAAGGCTCGCACGTCGGTAACTTCCTGCAGTTTAGTGCTTATTTCGTCCATTATTTCCCAGGTAGAACGTTGGCGTTTGTCCCAATCGGCCATACCTACAATTGCTACACCGCCACTGCCGCCCCAGCCTGGTACGCGCACGAGTACGCGGCTTAGCTCACCAGATTCAGAGTAAGGCATTAAGCGATCTTCAATTTTACTCATGTTAGCGGCATTGTTCTCATAACTGGCGCCTTCAGGGCCACTCATCATAACAAAAAAGGTACCACGGTCTTCTTTAGGTGTTAGCTCAGAGGGTATTTGAGTAAATAATGAATAACTTACAAAGCCAGCTAATAATAAGCTGATCATTAAGCCCCATTTGCGGGTCATGTTAGAGGCAAGTGAGTTACGATAACTAAGCTCTACCTTAGCAAAAAAGCGGTTCATCGACTGGCTAAATTTACTTTCTTTTTCAGAGGCTTTTAATACTTTAGAACATAACGCAGGTGAAAGAGTAAGTGCTGTAATACTTGAGAAAAACACTGCGGCACTTACCGCCATAGCAAATTCAGTAAATAAAGCACCAATACGGCCATCCATAAATACTAAGGGTACAAATACCGAAATAAGCACTAAAGTGGTGGCAATAATTGCAAAGCCCACTTCGCGCGCGCCTCTATAAGCGGCCAATAAAGGAGGCTCGCCAAGCTCTATGCGGCGATGAATGTTTTCTAACATAACAATGGCATCATCAACCACTAAGCCGATTGCTAGTACCAGTGCAAGTAAAGTAAGTAAGTTAATGGAATAACCCATAGCGAGTAAAAACATAAAACTACCCACTAACGCCACCGGCACAGTAACTGCAGGGATTAAGGTGGCACGAATATTACCTAAAAATATAAAAATAATTAATACAACTAAGCCCATAGAAATAGCAAGGGTGCTGTATACCTCATTAATCGATTCTTTTATAAAAATAGATGAGTCGTAACTATCCTCTATAGTGGTTCCTTCGGGTAGGTTACGTTTTATTTTTTCAAGTTCGGCGCGGGCGTTATCAACCACAGTTAAGGTGTTGGCTTTAGCTTGCTTTACAATGCCTAAACCAATCATATTGCGGCCATTACCCCGAAATAAACTCTCGTCATCGGCGGCTTCTAGGTGTACATCAGCCACTTCACTTAAGCGTACTAGGTAACCATCATCACCGCGTTTTATTACTAGGTTTTGAAAGTCGCGCTGATCTTTATAACTGCGGGCTGTACGTACAGTAAAGTCACGGTCAACCGATTCAATTTCGCCAGCGGGTAACTCTACGTTTTCGGTGCGTAGTGTTTGTTCTATATCGCTCGCAGTAATACCGCGAGCAGCCATTGCTTGGCGGTTTAGCCAAATTTTCATGGCGTATTTTCGCTCACCACCAATGCGTACGTTAGACACACCATCAACTACGGCTAGGCGATCAACAATAAAACGCTGTGCGTAATCAGATAATTGCATTGAGTTCATGGTTTCGCTGTTTAGCACAAACCATACAATAGGGCTTTCATCGCTGTTAGACTTAGACACCTCAGGCGGGCGAACTTGTTCAGGTAGGCTATCTGCGGCGCGGGCAACACGTTCACGCACATCGTTAGATGCAGCATCTATATCGCGCTTAATATCAAACTCAATCGTAATATTTGAGCGGCCATTACGGCTCGATGAGTTAATACTTTTAATGCCTTCAATACCCGATATACGATTTTCGATGACTTGGGTTATTTTGGTTTCTATAATCTCTGCAGAAGCACCTGTATATTCGGTACTAATATTAACAATAGGTGTTTCAATATCAGGGTACTCACGCAGTGGCAGCATGCTAAAAGCAACGAGCCCAAAGGTGAGTAAAAGTAGGTTTATTACAATCGCAAAAACAGGGCGTTTAACGCTAATATCGGTAATTTTCACGGGTTATCCCTTCACGCTAACTTTACTGCCAGAGCGAATTTTTATTAGCCCTTCAGTTATAATTTGCTCCCCATCGGCTAAGCCTTCATCAACAGCAACCCAGCCGTTATTTCTGCCCGCAATATGCACTTCAACACGATTAGCAACACCGTCCAAAATTTGAAATACGTAATGTTTGTCTTGTAGCGGAATAATTGCTTTTTCTGGAACCATTAATGCTTGGTTACTACTTAGCTCTAACGCTGTTTTAAGTAGCATACCAGGGCGAAGCAAACCTGAATTATTTGCAAAGCTGGCGGTTACTTCTACGCTACGCGTTACCGAGTCAATACGCGAACTAATATGCGTTACTTTACCGATAAAGGTTTGATCTGGATAAGCATCATTTTGAGTGAGCACTTTCATGCCGGTAGCTAATTGCGCTAAATATTTTTCAGGTACTTTAAAGTCTACTTTAATGATACTTATGTCATCGAGGGTGGTAATAATTGAACTGTTATTTACATAGGCACCAATCGATATTTCACGCTTGCCCAACATGCCAGAAAATGGCGCGGTAATGGTCATTTCAGCTAGCTTGGTTTTAGCGCTTTCTAATTGTGCTTGGGTGGCATCAACTCGTGATAATTGCTCTTCAAGTAACGATTTTGCTGTTGACTGAGAACGTGAAAGTTCGGTAAGTCTATCGAGTTGGCGTTTTTCTTCGCGTAAATTAATATTGAGCTCTTTTACAGCAATTTGTTCTTGTTGGCTTTGCAGTTGTACTAGCTTTTGGCCTTTGCTAACTAGGTCGCCATCTTCAAAGAAAATATTAGTCACGTAATCACTTTGTGCGCTGGTAATATATACAGCTTGGTTAGCGCGAGCGCTACCAATAGCTTCAATCATTACTGCATTTTCTTGCGAGGTAACAGTGTGAGCAGACACTTGCGTGGCCATTTGTGAAAAATCTGCTTGTTCACCTTGGCTAGCGGGTAAATATAAATAAACGCTAAATATTACGAGTAGCGTAATAATAAATGGAAAAAGAGCTCTACCTGATTGTCTTGAGTACATTGCTTTAATACCAAAAAATAAATTATAACTATTGTACGAAATAACACCGAGAAAAGGCGGTATTATGTCCCATTAATTTGTGAATTAAGCGTAAAAGTTATAATAATTAATTAAATAAACTCATGCTTGAGCTTTAAAAGGTATTTTATGAAGTTAAATACGCCGTGCAAAAAATGTTTAATGCTCAGAAAAATAGCATTGTGGGGCATTATTATGTTCATTTTTTACAGTGTTTATTATCAATATGGATGAGTTTAACGCTATGCAAATTAAGTATCGTGCGCAGGGAGCTAAGCATGGCATAGAAGTATTAATTGTTGGTGCGATTGGTTTGTTATTTATTATGCTGTTTAATTTATTACGCCCTGGTGAAATTAGCATTCTAGAAATTTTTTTAGTTAGTTTGTGTATTGCAGCAATAACAATTGGTTTTTTTAAAACCCAAGAGCCATTTTATAGCTTAGTGTTAACCACTGAGCAGTTAACTTATCAGCACAAATATGGTGTTTGGCATTTAGCTCATAGTAATTTTAAATCAAGCGGAATACCCAAAATAGCAGTAGGGCTTGAGCACTTAGAGCTTAACGTGGTAGGAATTAAGGTAAACGATATGGATGAGTTTTTAACGGGTTTAGCCCCAAGAATCGCAGGGAAATTATTGATAGAGCAGCGTCATTTATTTATGCAACTAATTCAAAAGAATTGCAAAAATGGCGATTGCCCATCAGAATGGCTGGTAGAGGATACACAATATAGATCTAAAAATGGAATTAGCTATAATGGGTTAATAGCAATGTTTGGCAACAGGGCTAAGCATTTGCAGTTACTAACAGGCTATGAGCTATTATTACCAGCGAGTGTATTAGATAGAAATATTTGGGAATTTAGTGCTAACTTAAATGCATGGCAGCGCGACCCCCTTAAATTTATAGCGTCGCAAGTAAGTAATTAAAACGCGGCAGTAGGAATAATAATGAGCCAAGAAAGAGCTTTTTTAAAAAGTGGTCGTAATACCATAATACATAAAGACAAAAAACTTGATTTAGTCATTGTTAATTCTGAGATCCACCCTCGAATTAAAGTGACCCAAAATGGCTTAGAACCATTTAAAGAAGAGCTGCCAAAAAACCGCCGTGACGCAAAAGAGCGTTACTTAGAAGTTGTTTATGTTGGTAGCGCCGATGTGTTTGGCGAAGAAAAACGATTGTTATTTATTCAAGCCCTTGATGGGCGGGAATACAAGGTTGATTACAGTAAAATAGGTACTAAGTTATTTGTACGTATTCATCAAGATAGTTATTTATAGTACTTAGTGGCACTTTTATTGCTTTAAATAATTATTAATTATTTTTTGATATAAAAAGGTGCTTAGTATGAGAGCAATTGCGTTAATCCCGTTATTGTCGTGTGGGCTATTGGTTGCATGCGGAGGTGGGGGGAGCTCTGATGATGGTGATAACACTCAAGCTTCAGTATTTGCAGGTAACGATTTGCAAATTATTGAAAAAACCGATTTTACTATTACTGCAAAAGGCTCACCTACCGAGGGTACGTTTACTTGGCAGCGCGTAAGCGGCCCCATTGTTGATGGATTTCCGCTCGATGGTGCAGTGCAAACTATTACCGCGCCAGATGTAAAGGCAGACAGTGAACTGGTGCTCAGAGTAAGCTATCAAACAACCGGTGGTGGTTTAGTACATGACGATATTAGTATTTTTATTACTTCAAACAATCAATTACCCCAAGCTGTAATTACTCAAACAGCACCGCAAGTATTGCCATCGGTTTATAACGATACCGTAACGCTAAGCGCAGCAGACTCAACAGATCCAGATACAAATGGTCAAATTAATAGCTACTTGTGGCAATTAATATCAGGACCAGCCCTCAATATTAATAGTTTTACTAATTCTACCTTAAGCTTTAGCCATCCACTGCTTGAAAACCATACAAATTTAAAGTGGTCATTAACGGTTACCGATGATGAAGGGGGAGAGTCAACCTCTGAATATGACATGACTTTAAATAAAACAGCGCAAGTTGTTATTGCCAATGCCGGGGCTGATCAGCAAGTTAACGAGTTTGATAAAGTAACCTTAGATGCAAGTAACAGCGCTGCCGCAACCAGTACTTATAAATGTGACTGGCAACAACTAACCGGCAAAGCGGAAACATTAGCTAATAGTAATCAATGTATTACTACTTTTTATGCCTCAGACATAGACACTAACGCCACTTTAAGCTTTGAAGTAATGGTTACTGATTCAAAAGGGCGCACCGCAAACGATAGTGTATTTGTAGATGTTGCACCTAAAGCGCTTGGGTTAATAAACGATACAGGTGTAGGGGAGTGTTACAACAATACTCAACGTATAAACTGTGTTAGTAAAGATTTTCCAAATCAAGATGCTGAACTTGGTCGAGACAGCTTTGCGAATCGTTTAGCCAAAGTAGGGCAAGGTAATTTAGCGTTTGATTACACCAAACTAAATGAGTTTGCCGATGAAGTGGCTGATGACGCACAAAATTTTAGTTGTATTCGCGACAACGTAACCGGTTTAGTGTGGGAGGTTAAAAGCCCTGTGTCAGGTGTGGTACCTAACACTACATTACGCGATGGGCAAAATCATTACACATGGTACCTTACTGAATCTGCTATTCCTCAGGTAGGCGGAGCAAGAGGCGCAGCCAACTCTAGTTGCCCAAGTAATACCGATTGCGGATTGCAAAGCTATATACAAGAAGTAAATGCGTTAGATTTTTGTGGTGGCACAAATTGGCGAGTACCTACTTACACCGAGTTACTAAGCTTAGTAGATTACGGCAAGCAAGGGCAAAATGTATTAATAGATGAGAGTATTTTCCCTAATATGCCAGCGGTTAGTTTACTGGGTCACTTGCGTTATTGGACCTCTCAAACAGCGGTTGATGGTACCAGTTTATCGCAAGCTTATATTATAGATATGAGCGATGGTAATGACCTTGCTTATCCAAAAAGTAAGACTGCTTATGTTCGTTTAGTTAGAAGCCGTTAGGGGAAGTATATGAAATTTAAATTAATAACTACATTTGCGGCAATGAGTTTAAGCTTTAACGTAATAGCTGGGGTTTGTTATGACTCTGTTACGCAAACAACACCAACAGAGCGATTTACAATAAATCCCGATGGCACAGTGTCAGATAGCAAAACAGGTTTAATGTGGCAGCGTTGTAGTTACGGACAAGTGTATAACAATGCTACAGCAACATGCGAAGGCTCTACACCATCATTAACCTGGCAAACTGCATTGCGAGGCGCAGTTAACGATACAACGGCAAGTTATAATGACTGGCAAGTACCAAATATTAAAGAGTTAGCAAGTATTATTGAACACAGATGTACAGAGCCAAGTATTAACGAATCGGTGTTTTTGGGCACAAAGCTACAAAACTATTGGACCAATACCTCAGGTGTAAACACGATTAACTCTGCTTGGGTATATCAGTTTGACAGTGGATTAAATAGTTTGCACGCTAAAACCAGTAGTGTTTATTTGCGCTTAATGCGTTACGAAAAATAATCCAATATAAGTAAATGCACAGCTAAGTTTAAAGCAGTGCTTTTTACATTAATTTACGTTATTTCAATAATAAAAGAGCCTGAGTGTTGTCACTAAGGCTCTTTTTTTGCCATTATGGAGGGGATTTATTTACCAAGGAATACTCAGGTGTATTTAAGCTATTTTGGTTTGCATGAAAAACCCTTTTCAATCTCGCCTAATCCCCATTATTTGTTTTTAAGTGAGCGACATAAAGAAGCGTTAGCGCACCTTACCTATGGACTAGGTGAAGACGGCGGCTTTGTATTATTAACCGGCGAAGTGGGTACCGGTAAAACAACCATTACTCGCAGTATGCTAGAAAAACTGCCAGAGAATACTCAAGTTGCGATGATCCATAATCCGGCATTATCAGAGCTTGAGCTCTTGGCGAGTATTTGTGATGAGCTTAAAATTAATTATGATGCACAAAATGCGAGTTTAAAAAGCCTTACCGATGTTATAAAAAAGCACTTAGAAGCAAATAATAAAGCGGGTGGGCATACCATACTTATTATTGACGAAGCGCAGTTACTTGCTCCCGATGTACTAGAACAACTGCGCCTACTAACCAACATAGAAACCGATCATAAAAAGCTATTACAAATAGTGCTGGTGGGGCAACCTGAGCTGCAAGTATTATTAAAACGAAATGAGTTAAGGCAGCTTGCACAGCGTATAACAGCTCGCTATCACTTACTGCCTTTAACACAAGGACAAACGGTGGCATACATTAAGCATCGTTTACATATTGCAGGCTGTGATAAAGGTATTTTTTCGTTGGAAGCAATGCAAAGCGTTCATCAACTTACCGGTGGCGTGCCACGATTAATGAACTTAGTGTGTGAGCGGGCGTTAGTAGGGGCATTTGCAAAACAGCAATTAACAATAGATAGCGAGATTATAAAAAAATCTGCTCAGGAATCATTACCACCCGATTTTATTGCGGCTAATAATACGCCACCTAAAACCGTGCCATATTGGCTATATTGCTCTGCTTTTGTTGCTTTATTTGCAGCAGGCTTAGGGCTTTCATTTATTTTATAGTTAGGTGATTAATGTCTTATTTATTAGATGCGTTAAAGCAATCGCAACAAGCCGATATAAGCGCCGAGCAGTATGACTTACAGGCACAGCAGGCTAAACAACAACAGTCTCTAGTGCGATACCGCCGCTTGGCGTTTGTGATTGGTGGCAGCTTAGCGGTTAGCTTTAGTGTTGCTGGTGGTTTTGTTAGTGGAAAATGGCTACAAAACAGCTCATTTAATAGTAATAATGAGCAAGTTAGCACTACAGCAATATTAAAAAATACTAATGCCGATAAAGAACCAACAATAACAACCAAATCGGATATAGATAATACAGCAAAATTACAAAGTGCAGAGCAAAACATAGCTGTATTAGCGGCGCAACCATCAGCGCCAAAAACGGCCCCGCCAGACGCAGTAAATACAGCAACTTCCATTCAAGGGCAGTTAGTATATGTACAAACCCCAAGTGGTATTGTACAAATGTTACTTACGCCGCAAGGGCAATATATTCCAATAATGGAAAATCAAGCCACACTCCAGCAAAACCTAAATCCGCAAAATAGTTTTGCTCAGGGTACGTATGCGCAAGGCGCAATTAATCAGCAGGGATATTCACAACCACATTATAATCAACCTAGCTTCAATCAAACGAATAACCAGGCAACACAAGCAGCTGGGCAGCAACCTCAAACAAATATGCCTTCATCGGCATCGCTTGATTTAAGTAAGTATAAAGTGCTTGGTAAACCGCTCGATTCACAAGGCTCTACAGCACAACAAACTAAAAGACCTGCGCTTGGAAAGAGCCCAACATTACTAGAAACAGCTTTTGATCAAGCTATTCAAGATACAGAAAAAACACAAAACTACGAAGTAACGCAAGCAACGCGCAGCTCATCACGCGTGCAACCAATAGAGCTGTTGCCAGATGGATTACAAGCCATGTTACCGCCACTTAAATATCAGGCGCATATATATTCGTCTGCACTCGATAAGCGTTGGATCAAGCTCAATGGTCGCGAGCTTTTTGAGGGCGATAGTATAGGTGCATTAACAGTGCGAGAAATAACACCAGAGCAAAGCGTACTTGATTTTGACGGCTACGAATTTAGCTTAAAGGCGCTACAAGATTGGCCGCAATAGCGGCTAATTAGGGTAAAATTGAATTTTTATAAAAGCGTTGTAAGTCAATATTGTATTCGTTAGTTTTAACTGCCGACTCAAGCGTATCTTGGCTTTTTTTATGTGCTAAATCTATGTCTTGCACTTGGGTGTAGCGCCCATGCTTTGCACTATAGAAAGTTTTAACAACGGGCTTTAGTGGGCTGGCAGGGTTGCTCTGTGTCACCAGTCCCACTTTTTGACTCGAGAGCTTAACCAGTGTGCCTACCGGGTGAATACCGATACACTGAATAAATTTAGTTAATAACTCACTATCAAAACTATCAGGGCAACCTTCTTTTAATATTTTAAAGGCTTTTATCGGCTCCATGCCCGCTTTATAAACGCGCTCAGCAGTGAGTGCATCATACACGTCAACAATTGACGCCATACGCACATACTGGCTTATTTCATCGCCTTTTTTACCAAACGGATAGCCTTTACCATCTAAGCGTTCATGGTGCATACCGGCAATATCAACAGCTATACCTTTGAGCCCTGCAGCTTGTAAAATTTCTTTACTAAAGCGCGCATGATTTTTCATTATTGTAAATTCTTCATCAGTAAAACGTCCTGGCTTATTGAGTACTGCATCGGGAATTTTTATTTTGCCAATATCATGCAGTAGCGCGCCAGTAGTTAGCTGTTCAATTATATTTTTATCTATATTTAAATGCTTGGCAAAAATACTAATTAAAATAGAAACATTAATAGAGTGCTCTAACAGGTAGGCATCTTTTTGGCGCATTTGAGTAAGACATGCAAGTGCATCTTGATTTCTAAATACCGAATCCATAAAACCACTAGCAAGCTCTCTAAAAGGCGCTATGTCTATATTTTTACCTGCTTTTATATCTTTAAATGCTTTAATTTGTAGTGATTTAGCTTCATCGTAAAGCTTTTTAGCTTTGCCCATTTCTTGCTCGGCACTGTGCGTTTTTTGCCAAGGATCGCGCTTTGCTATAGGGGAAGGTGTCTTAGCTGGATCTTTTTCAGGCACTGATTCGATGAGGGTTTTATCTGGATCTATTTCAACTTCTAAAATACCGACATTTTTTAATTTATCGATACCGGCTTGAGTTTTAACCCAGCCTTGGCTTTTTATTTTTATACGTCCGGTTTGCTTTGTTACGCTTTGTACAAACATGCCAGGTAATAACTGCGAAATTGGAATGACTTTCAATTTAATTCACTTCATATAAGTATTCTACTGGTTAAAGTAACAAAAATATTACAATTAACATAGTAAAAAAGGCACCCTAAGGTGCCTTTTCATACGAATAAGTAATTAGTGCTAAACTAGTTACTCATCATCTTCAACAAGCGTCATCAGCGATGTATTACCACCCGATGCCGTTGTATCTATACTGATGGTTTTTTCAGTTACTAAACGTTTAATAAGCGTATCGTAATATTCAGAGCTGATCACTGGCAAAATAGCACCTTTACGCTGCGCTAGCTGCTGGCTGAAATAACCAAAGCGAGAAGAGCGCGCTGCAACAACAGCGCCGGCTAAGTGCGGATGTGCCAATATAGCTTGTAACTGATTTGGTTTAGCTACTTGGAACACGCCTTCGGCAACACCGGTGGCAATAAATTTATCTCTAAAGGCAACCGCTTCTTCATAAAATATTTCAGAGGCCACGGTAATTACCGTATTACCCGCAGCAATTGCAGTAATGATCGATAATGCCCAAAAGTTAAACGATGTGCTCTTATCGGCGTAACATACAACACAACCACGTGCTTCAAGATGCAATGTATTAGACTCACCCGTTGGCCCTGGTAATGTAGTAAATTTACGCATGTGCTTTTCTAAGCGATTAAGTTGTGCACGTGCATCGGCAAGTGTTAGTGCTAAATCGTCTGCTAAGTCGTCAATAATTTCAACTGTGGCTATTTTAGCAAGCAATTGACGCACCGCAGAGACACGGTCGTTTAGTGGTGTTGAGCGCCAAATTTTTTCATCGCGCATAGAGTTAATCATTAGCTTTTCTACTTGCTCGTTTGCACCGCTGTAGTGGTGTAAATCCAGCTCGTCTGGCGTTAGATTGGTCATTTGCACGTTTTCTGGTGATGCTTTTTCTTTTACTAAACGTTGTAAGTAGTTAGGGCCACCGGCTTTAGGACCAGTACCAGATAAACCACGGCCACCAAATGGTTGCACACCAACAATAGCGCCAATCATATTACGGTTAACGTATACGTTACCTGCACGCGACATTTTAGCTAGGTATTCACAGCGCTCTTCAATGCGCGAATGCACGCCCATAGTTAAGCCGTAACCTGTGTTGTTTATTTGATCCATAACACTGTCTAGTTCGCTCGATTTAAAGCGTATAACATGTACACATGGGCCGAATACTTCGCGCTTAAGTACCGATAAGTCTTTTATTTCGTATAAACGAGGAGCAAAGAAGTACGCACCATTTACTGTGTTATCTGGAATTTTACACTCGTAATGTAATGTCGCATTACCTTTTAAGTACTCAACGTGATCATTTAAGCTTTTCAATGCTTTTTCATCAATTACCGGGCCTACGTCAGTAGATAGTAACGATGGGTCGCCTATATGTAACTCAGCCAGTGCACCTTTAAGCATTTCGATTATGCCATCGGCAACGTCTTCTTGAATAAACAATACACGTAACGCTGAACAGCGTTGCCCAGCACTTTGAAAACCAGAACTAATTACATCGTCAACCACTTGCTCAGGGAGTGCTGTTGAGTCAACGATCATACAGTTTTGGCCGCCTGTTTCAGCAATTAACGGTACTTGAATATCGCTACGCGCCGCGAGTGTTTGTGAAATAAGCGTGCCTGTTTCAGTCGAGCCAGTAAACATAATTGCTTGAACGCGTTCATCCGGAACAATTGTTTTACCTACGTCACTACCGCGGGCTATTACCGCTTGCACAACATGCTCTGGTAAACCTACCGACAGCATAAGTTCAATGGCACGCAGCGCAATTAGGCTGGTTTGCTCAGCTGGTTTTGCAATAACGGTATTACCAGTCACAATGGCAGCGGCTACTTGGCCTAAGAAAATAGCTAGCGGGAAGTTCCATGGGCTAATACATAAAATAACACCACGAGCTTCAAAGCGCTCATCTTGCGATAGCTCTTCAGCGCGGGCTGCGTAGTAACGACAAAAATCAACCGCTTCGCGTACTTCATCAATACCATCTTTAGCTATTTTACCGGCTTCTTTAATACAAATAGCCACTAGTTCGTCATGATGACGCTCTAAAATATCGGCAACACGGCGTAATAAATTAGCACGTTCTTTTACCGATGTTTGTGACCATGATTCAAAAGCGCTTTCTGCGTTGGCTAGCAAAATTTGCATTTCATCGCTAGATTGCAGTTTTATATGGCCAATTACTTCTTTGTGGTTTGCCGGGTTTTTAACTGCCACAGAGCCCTCAGGTACTTGGCTTGGCTCAATTAAGTGCTCGTTAAACCACAGATCAAGGTTTTCTTTAAACGGAGTGATCACGTTTATATCGGTTAAATCCATGCCTTTTGAATTGGCACGCTCGGCGCCATATAAGTCAATTGGCATTTTAATTTGCGTATTGTATTTATTACGTAAACCTTGCAGTGTTTCTACCGGGTCAGGTAATAGTGACTCAACTGGCTTAGTGGTATCTACAATGGCATTAACAAACGATGAGTTAGCACCATTTTCTAATAAACGGCGTACTAAGTAAGCCAGCAGGTCTTCGTGTTGGCCCACTGGTGCGTATACGCGGCACTGAATTTTTTCCTCGGTAACAATTTGGTCAAATAAAGATTCGCCCATACCGTGTAAACGTTGGAATTCAAAACCGGTGTTATCACCTTTAGCCACTTCTAATATAGTTGCTGCTGAGTAGGCATTATGGGTAGCAAACTGTGGGTAAAGTACATCACGTGCTTCGAGCATTTTCATGGCACACGCTTTATAAGACACGTCGGTGGTTGCTTTGCGAGTAAATACCGGAAAATGCTCTAAACCATCTTGTTGTGTGGTTTTTATTTCAGTGTCCCAATAAGCGCCTTTAACTAAACGCACCATCATTTTGCGACCCACACGGGTTGCAAGTTCAGTTAGCCATTCAATTACAAATATAGCGCGTTTTTGATACGCTTGAACCGCTAAACCAAAGCCGTTCCAACCTGCTAGGTCGTCATCACTAAATACCGCTTCAATTACATCTAAAGAAATATCTAGACGGTCTGCTTCCTCAGCGTCAACAGTAAAGCCAATATCATATTGTTTAGCTGCTAGCGCAAGCTCTTTAAGCTTAGGCACAATCTCGGCCATTACGCGTTCTTTATGCGTAAACTCATAACGAGGATGAATAGCAGAAAGCTTAACTGAAATGCCTGGGCTTTTTATTGGGCCACGGCCATTTGCCGCTTTACCAATAGCATGAATCGCGTTCATGTAACTGTCAAAGTAACGCTGCGCATCTTTCATGGTGCGCGCGCCTTCGCCTAGCATGTCGTATGAATATACATAGCCTTTTTGTTCTTTATCGGCAGCACGTACTATTGCTTCGTCAATGGTACGACCCATAACGAATTGCTTACCCATAATTTTCATCGCAAAGTTTACTGATTTACGAATAACAGGCTCGCCTAAACGACCTATGGTTTTTTTAAGCATACCAAATTGCTGTTCTTTGGTTTTATCTGTGTAGTTAACCATTTTACCGGTTACTAATAGACCCCAAGACGATGCGTTAACAAATAACGAATCGCTGCTGCCTAAATGAGAGCTCCAGTCGCCTTTTGCTAATTTGTCACGAATTAATGTGTCTTGAGTTGCTTTGTCTGGTACGCGAAGCAGGGCTTCGGCTAAGCACATTAATACTACGCCTTCTTCACTAGAGAGTGAAAACTCATTTAATAGTGCATCAACACCGCTTTGACCATCTTGGTCTTTACGAATATTTAAAACAATTTGGCGAGCTCTTTCCCAGGCACGACTTCGTGCTTTAACACCTACTTCAGCAAGTGGTAAAATATGATCGATAACCGCATTTTCGTCGATGCGGTAGAAGTCACGGATTTTTTGTCGAATTGGACAAGTCGTTGTCAAATCGCTATTGAATAACATAAGCAACCCTCAGGAGTGTTAAAACTTAAGGTAAAATTAATTACCACTAAATATTCGTTGGTGTAAGGCGTGCATTCTAATTAAAATTCAGCAGAATATGCTGGTTAAATTTGGCGTTTTACGCTAATTTACAGGGCATATTTTCTACTTATCCGTATAAAGTTCTGTTATGACGAGTCCAAATAGATTACGCCTGCTTGATCGTATCGATTTAGCTATTTTAGACGTTCTGCAACAGAACGGCAGAATTTCAAATGTTAACCTCGCAAAGCAGGTTAATTTAAGCCCCAGCCCTTGTCTTGATCGTGTAAAGCGTTTAGAGCAAGAAGGCTATATTGAAGGCTATGTTGCTAAGCTTAGCGAAGCCAAGCTTAATCAAAGCTTAGTTGCACATGTACAAGTGTCGTTGGTGACTTCAAATACCGCGGTATTTAAAGTGTTTAGAGAACACATTTTAAAAATTAGGCAAGTAGTGGAGTGCGACATGGTTGCTGGTGGCTACGACTACTTGCTGAAGATCAGGGTATCAAACATGGACGAGTACAGGCAAGTGCTTGGCGACTTAGTTGATATTCCAGGAGTGGGGACGCACCACACCTACATGGTAATTGAAAAAATAAAACAAGATCCGGGTCTGCGCCTAGATTTGTAATATAAATTGCAGGCATAAAAAAAGCATCTAATGATGCTTTTTTTATGCGACTAATTAAGTAGTCGTATTATGCCCAGCCTTGGTAGCGCTTACGGCGAGACAACACAATCGTTAATATAATACCTAAAAACAATCCTAAAAATGCAATAGCACCGCCATAAGTAAGTAATTGGCGCTTTTCTTTAGAGCTAGTAGCTTGCTTTAAAGTGCGCTCTTGCTCAAGCGTGGTTTTTAATTGAGTTATTTGTGTAAACAATTGTTTGTTTTGGTTTGTTAACTGCACGTTTTGCTCTTGCAACTGTGGTAATTCAACTTGTGCTTGGCGCAGTTCATTTTGTATTGAGCTCATTTCATCACTTAACGTTTGGTACTGCTTATGTAAGCCAGCTGTTTGTGTGATGTATTTAGCTTCAACCCAACCTTCACGATCTTTATCATCCTTAACTTTTAAAAAACCGTTTTCTTCACTCGATAATAAGGTCAGTTGTGTGCCTGCATCAATAGAGCCGAGTAAACGATAGTTTTTGCTCGCACCAGAGCGCATAAACGTATAAAGATTGTCAATTATATAAGCTGTTTTTGCATTGGTGGGGGCTGCTGTTTGAGCTTCTTCTGCTTGGCTCGCAAATGTTGAGGCTGTTAAAAACAGCCATAATAAACAGTGTTTTAGCATTTATTTACCTTGTTAATCTAACCGTGTCCGTTTAGAACGTGATTTTATATTTCACATAAGTATAGCGATAATATGGATTAAATAGCGCAATAGCAAGGTTGATATTGTAACCGGTGTTATTTTATTAGCGGCCCATTTTGACTAAAATATTTGCAATATGGGGCGGCTTTGTTTATTTTGACCACTTATTAATTTTAAGGGTAATCCGCATAACTAATGGATACTGAGATAGAACTAAAATTTTTGGTATCAGATGCCGTCATTCCACTGATCCCCTCATTAATTACACAATTTGCAAAAACAGTTACTAATAAGCCATCTCGAAGTTTACAAAATGCTTATTATGATACGCCAAGCCGTGAGCTTAGAGCCCTTGATATTGGCTATAGAACGCGTTGTGCTGATGATAAATGTGAGCAAACAATTAAACTCGCCGGTGAGGTTGTTGGGGGCTTACATCAACGCCCTGAATTTAACTTACCAATAGAGTCTAATCGTCCAGATATAATGGCATTTGACCCCTCTATTTGGCCTCATGGCATGCAAGCCAATGTTATTGCAGAAAATATACATCCAATTTTTAGTACTAACTTTATTCGCCGTACTTGGTTAATTGAGACTCAAAACGGTGCAAAAATTGAAGTAGTGCTTGATAAAGGTGAAATTGCCGCAGCGGGTAAAGTTGAGGTGATCAGCGAGCTTGAAATTGAACTTGTTGAGGGCAGCCGTAATGAATTATTTGCGCTAGCCGATAAATTAGTAAGCCAAAACTGTATTCGCTTAGGTTTGTATTCAAAGGCCGCAAGAGGGTATCGCCTTGCTGACGACACGCCACTGCAACCAAGTAAATCTATTGGGTTTGTTAAACTCAAAGGGCAAGTAACCCAAGAGCAAGCATTAATAGAGGCTATGGGTTTTGGTATTCGTTTTGTGCAAAAGCACGAACAATGTTATTTCGATAAGCCAAGTTTAAAAACATTAAAGCGAGTAACCGACGGTATAAGCTTAATTCGTCATAACTTTTGGTTGTTTGACGACATTGTTAGCAAAGAAAGTACTGAGCATTTACGCAACGAACTAAAGTGGTTACTCAGCGAGTTAGCGTGGGTTGAAAATGCAATTCAATTAAAAACCTATACTTCAAAACGCCACGCTTTTTATAAAAAAATAAACAACGCACCGGCATTAACACAAGTTATTAATGACCTAAAAGAGCTACAGCCTAGCATTGACGACATTTATGCGCTGTTTCATAGTGCACGCTATAATCGTTTAATACTGTCGTTAACAACCTGGTTAATAGACAAACAATGGCGCAAGTTTTGGGATCAAAAGCAATTACAAAACGCTGACCAATCGGTAGCCAGCATTGCTAACCGTTTGTTTGATAAAGATTGGCGAAATTTGCATAAGCTGTTACCTAAAGAACAAACTTTAACCGCGAATGATTACCTTAATATACGCACACAATTAGAGAACAGTTTACTAAGTGGTAATTGTTTAGGTGCGTTATTTGATAAAGAAGAGCGCTTAGAGTTTAGACTCCCTTGGCTTGATATTTCTCATGGTATGTACGAGCTTAGTACCCTTGACTATTTAAAGCAGCTTTGCGGTGGTCAAGAAGATGAAAAGCTAGCTAAAATTCAAACATGGCTAGCACAAAAGACAGAATATTTGGTAAGTGCAATGGAGCAAAGTAGATTGGCTTCGTTCGATATAAAGCCTTATTGGCTTTAGATTTACAGAATATGATTAAATAAAAAAGGCTCATTATGAGCCTTTTTTTATATTTGCTGATTAGTATTTAGCAGCTTGGCCTTCTTTAGGTAATGCCGCCTTTATAAACTCACGTAAGTCGGTATTAGAGCTCTCTAAATCCGCATGGCGTAAGTACATCATATGTCCGCTTCTGTAGCCTTTAAAGCTTAAGCGGTCTTGCATTTTGCCACTTGGGTCTAACTGCCATAACGTATATTTAGCATCAAAGTAGTTAGTTGCACCGTCATAATAACCCGATTGAATCATTACCTTTAAATACGGGTTTTGCGCCATAGCTAAACGCAAGTTTTCGCCGGTGTTATTACCGCTTCTATCCCATGGGTGCACATTACCAAACAGGTTATATTTAATATCTGTTTTATAATTTAGCTCTTCACGTAAGTAATGATTAATAGCGGGTGTGAAAGAGTGTAACCACGACGTGAGTTCTGCCCAGTAATCAGGCGACTCGCCCGCATCGCGTTTATCAATACCTAAATAACGCGAGTCTAAGCGTCCTACCATTTGGCCGCGATCACGTAATAGCTCTTTCCAAAAAAACTGCGTTGGAATATCTAAGTTATTTTGCTCTACAAAGGTTTCAGAAAGCCCAGCATATTGCGCCATTTTTTTAATTATGCGGCGCTTTTCATCATCTGCAATAAAGCCGCCTTTAGCCAGTGCGGGGATCAGTTCGTTAATTGTAAACTGCTCAACTTCAGGCAGTAACTCGTCTAGGTCTTTAGCTTGTAAGTTGGCATTTAATGCTTTGTGATACCAAGCTGTAGCGGCAAAGTAAGGCAGGCGGTTAGCTGCTTTAATTGGGCCGTCGCGCTTAATGCCAATATCGGTTGGTGAAACCAATACTACGCCGTTAATGTACATCCATTGGCTATTTTGCAGTTCATGAGCAAGGCCCGATACACGTGTTGTACCGTAGCTTTCGCCAATTAAAAACTTAGGAGAGCGCCAGCGCTCGTTTCTGTTTACAAAGGTATTAAGCCACTCAGCGAGGTACTTAATATCGGCTTTTACGCCAAAAAACTGCTCTTTTTGTTCAGCTTTAGAGAGTAATTTACCGTCTTTATCTTCAACTACGCGAGAGTAGCCGGTGTTTACCGGATTTACATATACAATATCGGCAATGTCGAGCACTGAGTAAGGGTTGTCTTTAACCCCATATGGTTGAATAGGGTAGCCTTCATCATCAATTTTTAATACACGAGGGCCAGTATAAGCAAGGTGCATCCAAACCGATGCCGAGCCAGGGCCACCATTAAACGAAATAAGCAAAGGGCGTTTTGCTCTGTCATCTACCTTATCGCGGGTGTAGTAAGTATATTGCAAGGTTGCTATAGCATCGCCTTTGTCATCCCAAACAGGTTGCGTACCGGTTGCAACCGTATATGAAAAGCGCTGATTATTAATTTTTGCTTTGTGCTCAGTAACCACTTTGCTGTCGATATCAATACGACGCTGGTTATTATCGGCAAAGGAGGCACTACTAAGTGTTAAGGCAATGGCGGCAATAGGTAAAAAAATACTTTGGCTAAACTTCATGAATGACCCTTTTTTATTGTTAATGTTCTATTAAAAGAAATATTCAGTAAAAAAACAAAAGTATTGAGACTAGTTGCCGATAATAGTGGTTGAGTAAATAGAATGTGTAAAAACTTAGCTTTTAACGCTTTGTATCGCTCTTTATTTCGATCGTAATGAAAGTAATGTATATTCGCATCTATTTATAAATAGCAGCTTAAATAAGTGAGATTTACTTTAAAAAAATAGTGGCAAACCGACAGGGTGTGTAATTTGCTTTTTAATAAATTTAAAATCTCATTAAAGGCTTTAAATTTATGATGAACATATGGTTATAAAACAAGTAATTTAATTAGAAGTAAAGAGAAGCCCTATGCAAAGACTGTTGATAGTTGAAGATAGTAAAGTAGTACAACAAGTCCTTCGCCATATATCTGCACAGTATCTTGATGTTGCCATTGATTTTGCTTGGTCTTTATCTGAGTGTAAGGAGTTTGTAAGTAAGCACAGCTATACACTAGCCTTAGTTGATTTAACGCTCCCCGACGCACCAAATGGTGAGGTGGCCAAATATACCTTATTAAAAGGTATTCCTACTGTGGTGCTTACTTCTAAGATGGATGAGTACAAGCGCCTGCAAATGTTAGAATTAGGCGTAATTGATTATGTGATAAAAGATAACCGTGACTCATATAATTACGCTATAAAATTAGTTGCACAGCTGTTGCGTAACCAAGGCTGTAAAGCATTAATAGCCGACGACTCGGTTTTAAGTCGTACTTTAATGAAGCAAATGCTAGAAAAACAATTATTTGCAGTCAGTGAGGCGCACGATGGACGCCAAGCATTAGATATGCTCAAAAACGATGCTGAAATTAAATTACTCATGACAGACTATGCAATGCCAACAATGGATGGTTTTGAATTAGTTAAAGCAGTGAGAAACTTTAGAGGCCGTGATGACTTAGCAATTATTGGGTTATCAGGCGCGAGTAAGCATGGTTTATCGGCGCGATTTATTAAATATGGTGCTAATGATTTTTTAACTAAACCTTTTATGAATGAAGAGTTTCATTGTCGTGTATTGCAAACCATGGAGCAGTTATCGTTAATTGCAGACATTAAAGAAAGTGCTTTTCGAGATCATCTTACCGGGCTTTATAATCGTCGTTACTTTTATCAGTATGCTGAAAAACTACTCAAAAATAAAAATCAGAAAAATAGCTTAGTGTTACTCGATATAGATTTTTTTAAAGCAATAAACGATGAATTTGGGCATGACGGCGGCGATCAGGCACTTAAACAAGTGAGTAATTTAATCCGTACTTCATTTTCTAACAGTACAGTGGCACGTATTGGCGGTGAAGAGTTTGCAATTATATTAACGCAAGTAGAAGTTGAACAAGCCGAGAAGTGTTTAAATTTATTTATACAAAAGTTCGCAAGTTACGACTTTACTATCAGTGATAAAACCTTATCAATAACAGCAAGTATAGGCCTAGCCGAATTTCAAAATACCAGTTTAACCGCTGCTATGCGTGTTGCCGATAGAGCTTTGTATCAAGCTAAGGAGCAAGGGCGCAATTGTGTGGTTTTAAATAGTACTTTGCAGCTAGCAGAGGTTACAGCTATACGTTGAGTTAAATACACACGCACCAATCAAGTATTATATATAAAAAAAC